>JAYVYS010000235.1:0-16496 GCA_043784005.1 Isosphaeraceae bacterium | reverse complement strand
GCCAGGAGGGACCGAGACTTACGCGGAAGCGCGAAAGCAGACAGTGCTTTCCGGCTTTGCTTGGCCCGTGTCGGTCCAGGTTTCGGAAACGTCCGCCCCTCGCGTCTTCTCCAAGGAGCGGTTTTGATGAGCGCACCCACGCTGGAGAAAGGAAGCGGACCCGTAACTTACACCAGTCTACTTGGAAATCTGCTGGCCGTTTTGGGGACACTCGCGGGGATCGGCCTCTTCGTGGCGACGCGGCCGGCCAAGAAGACGGAACCTGCGCCGGTGGTCGCGGTCGAGGCTTCCAAAGCTCCCGAGGCGAAGCGAGCCCGGGTCGTGATCGCGCCGTCGCCGCCGCCCGCAGCTCCCGCACCCGATCCGGAACCTCCGAAGGTGGATCGCGAGGCCGTCGCGAAGGCGGAGGCGCTTCGAGACGCGGCATCGCGTGACAAAGCACGTGCGGAGGCACGCGCGAAAACGGCGTCCGAGCAACTCTCGGTCGCCGCGACGCAAGCGGCCGCCGATGCCAGGGGCTCTAAAACCCTCGCCTTTCGCGTGCGGGACCCAAGCGCACGGATCAGCCACGCGGGGGCCCGACTCACCACAGTCAAGACCGAACGTGATAAGCTCAAGGCGGAAGTGGGGACACTCGCCGCTCTCCCCCGTCCCAAGGCCAAGGTGCTTTCGAACAAGAATCCCGTCGCGAAACCCTCCGACGGCAACGAAAGTCACTTCGAGGTACGTCACAATAGAGTCGCATACATCGATCTTGACCGCCTGATGACACACGTCAAGGCCGATGCACAGCTTCGCATCCGCCTTTCCGATGGTGCCAGACTCGTTGACGCAAAGGTGGGTCCGGTTGGGGCCTTCTCTCTCCAGTATGTTCTTGGCCGTTCCGGTCTCACAGGACTTGGGGATCTGGTCGAACGTCGCGGAGTCTCTTACGACCTTCGCGGCTGGGAAGTCGTGCCCGAGTTCGAAGGGCGCGGCGAGGCCTATGAACAGACGCGGCACGCCGTCTCCGAATATGCCCGCGCGATCAGCCGGCTGAACCCATCCAAAGCCACGGTCACGCTCTGGGTCTATCCTGACGGATTCGCACTCTATCGTCGCCTTCGCGAAGATCTTCAGGCAAGAGGATTCATGGTCGCCGCCCGTCCCCTTCCCGACGGCATGGCCATTCGAGGCAGCCCCTCGGGGTCGCTTTCGGCAGGGCAGTGAGAAGTGATCGGATAGAGCATCCATTAGAGATCAAAGCGATTATGGGTGTGAATCTCGCCAACGTCTTCGCTTTGCTCGCGAGAGAGGCTCTTCGCGAAGGGGAATTCAAGCACTCGCTCGAATGGCGGAACCGGGGAATCACGCTGTCGACGGACTCCAGGCGGAAACGGAGCCTTAAAGTGTGATCGGCGGAAGTCCTCGCACGGACCGGCGATTCGGAGGAGTCGCTCGCCGCGACTGGCGTCGTCGGGTTAACGAGTCTGGGCGTCGAAAACTCGACCCGACACCACGAGCGTTTGAAACCAACCTCAGCGAATCAAACGCCACTTCGGACAGCGATCGGACGCGCAACGCACTCCAAAGAATCGCCTCCTTGCCGGTCCCCCCGTTTGACGGGTACGATAACATTTCGTGACCTGCATCCATCAACTCTCGCGTCGCGGATCTCGTTTGCACCGCGATCCGCACCGTCGACGTACCACTCGAAAGGGTGTTCCCGTGGCTCAGGCAATCGTCAATCCGGAAGAACTTCGCCGGTTCGCCGTTCGGCTCAAACAGTTCAATTCCGAGATGATCAATCAGATGACCGCCATTCACGGCCAGCTTGTCGGCCTCGGTCAGACCTGGCGTGACAAGGAACACGAGAAGTTCGTCGAGGAATTCGAGCAAACTCTGACCGTGATGAAGCGGTTTGTTGAAGCCACCAATCAGCACGTCCCGTTCCTGATGAGGAAGGCCGAGCGCGTCGAGGAATACCTCCAGCAACGTTGATCCACGCTATCCACTCGAATTCGCGATCTACGCTTCCAGGGAAAGTCGCGGACTCTCCCATCTCCTCTTCGAGTCCGCCGCATGAGCCAATCCGCAAACGTCCGTTCCGTGCAGGCGATTCACGATTTTCGGATTGCGCTCACGAACTTCTCGGAAGAAGCGCGCACAGCGCTTTCCTCGGCGGAGATGGAGGTCCGTCGCACTCGTGACTGGCTGACCCGAGATCAGCTCACGTTCTGGCAGGCTCAGATCAAGAAGCGAAACGAGCTTCTCTCGATGGCCCGCACCGAGTTGCACCGCCGCCGTCTCTCTCAGCAAGGAAGCGACGCGATCTCGGATACGGAACAGAAAGAGGCTGTGCGAATCGCGCAAAAGAAGCTGGAAGCGGCAGAGCAACGGGTGGCCCTCATCAAGAAATGGATTCCTGTGCTCGAACACGCGATCTCCGAATATCACGCCTCATCGCAGCCGCTGGGAGACAAATTGACGGGCTCGCTCGTCAACAGTCTGACGCTTCTCGACCGTCTCGTCGGCACGCTCGAATCGTATCTCGCGACCGCGCCACCCCTTGCGCCGAGCTTTCAACCTGAGATCGATCGTGGTTCCGACGCATCGAACGTGGCCTCCGAATTAGGTTACGTGGCGCAGCCAGAAGACGTGGTCGAAAAAAGTCCTTTGCAGGAAAAAACCGTCGATGAGTCATCGTAGGATGGGCATCGCCCGTCATCAGGCCATGGCTAAGAACAAGTTTTGTAGTGATAAAGACCCGTCCCACGGGAACCCAGGCGAGGGCGACCACCCGTGCGGAGACATGAACTGAAATCGCATGCTCGAGGAGTTTCAAGATGAGTGCGGGAGCCGCCCGTTTGAAGCACGCGTTGAAGTCCTTGAGAGAGAATTGGGAGATCACCAAGGAACTCTGGGCCGACGGTGTCGCTCGCGATTTCGAGAAAGAGCACATCCATCCGCTGGAGCAGCAGGTCAACACAACGCTCCGAGGCATAGACAAGGTTAACGACGTCATGGGCAAGGTCCGCCAAGAATGCGGCGGTGAGTGATCGAGCAGGCGAGGCAAGGACCGTACCCGCACCATCGGACGCATCCATCATGTCGTTGAATGAGATAGAAACACCGTCCACCGAAAGTCTTCCCACGAGCGCCCCGGAGCCCTCGACAAGCCTGTCCGAGCGAGAAATCAGCGCCCTTCAGATGCTTGAACAGCTCACCGGGGAGCGTGCCAAGGCGGAACTTGAGACTGAACGCTCCTTCCGCCATCGTCGAGAAGAAGAAGAACGCGCCTACCTGAATCACAAGTCCCGAATCACGACCACCGCCCGAAACGACACCACGGAAACGAAGGCGAAATATCAGTCGGTCCGCGAAGAGACGATCAAGACCAGGGACCTCGAAACAAAGACGATCGAGGCGGAGTACACCGACGTCAAGAAGAAGGCCATCGGCCGCGCCAACTTCGCGAGAAATGCCGACAAGAAGAAGCTCGAAGAGTCCCGCTGGCACGCGCTGGCCGTCTTCGAGGCGGGGAAAGACGGGGCGATCAAGCAGTTCAAGGCGCACGAAAGTCAGATCAAAGAGCATTCTGAACGATTCGACGACTTCAACGCGGTAATCACTCCCGTCATCGGTCGCATTCGCCGATTCGCACCTCGGGCGGTGGAAGAAGCCACGACGCCTTCCGTCTCTGAGAAACCCATCGAAGCCCTTTCGGCGGCTCTCGACAACGCTGCGGAGAAAGTAAAGCCTCTTGAAAGACTGTTTCTCCCTAGGCTTCTGTCGCTGAGGAATTTCATCTGGCCGTTCCTCGCGTTGGGACTCAGTGTCGCCTATCCGCTCGGCCACGCCTTGGGTTGGAGGGTAGGGCCGGGAGTCGCGGCGGGAATTGCCATCGGCGCGGCCGTCGGCGTTTATCTCGGTCTGGGCAACATCGCCCGGAAACAGGTAGGTCGGCTTTATCCGGCGTTTAACGCCGCCCGCGCGGAAACCGAACGACTGGTGGTCATCACGCCAACCTGGGCCAAGGCCGTTTTCGAGAAAACGAAGGATCAGGTCGAGGAACGTCGCCAGCGAGAAGTTAGCCAGGCCGACGAACTCTTCAAGCAAGTCGTGATCGAAATCGATCGGCGGCGCGACGAGGCTTTAGCTGCCGCCGACGCCACCTTTCCCCCTCGTATCCACGCCGTCGCCGCGCTTCGCGAAAAGGAATTGAAGCAGGCCGACGACTTCTTTCCTCGAAAGCTCAAAGCCATCCAGGAACGCTTTCGGACAGAGTCCACGGACGTTGAAACGCGACGAACGGAACAAAAGCAGGCGACCGACGCGCAGTACCTCGCCGCCTTTAACGCTCTCGCCGACCGCTGGGCGGAGGGCCTGGGTTCGGTGGCCGCCGTGACCGCCGCGGTCAACTCCGAAGCCTCGCGGATGTTTCTCGACTGGCACGCCCCAGAGCTTAAGCTTGAAAACTGGGAACCCCCCACCACCGGGCCTAATGGTCTTCGCTTCGGCTCACTCTCTCTTGACCTCGCCGACATCCCCAATGGCCTTCCCAGCGACCCCCGACTCAAGTCGATCGGTCCCACTCGGCACGATGTCCCGGCCGTAATTCCATTCCCCAAGCTCGGGTCGGTCTTGATCAAAGCGGGCGATACCAACGGTAAGGCTCAGGCTGTGCTACTGCTCCAGACCTTGATGCTTCGTTACGCGACCTCACTCCCTCCCGGAAAGGTGCGATTCACGATCATCGATCCGGTGGGCCTGGGGGAAAACTTCGCCGCGTTCATGCATCTTGCCGACTACAACGAACAACTCGTCACCGGCCGCATCTGGACCGAGACCCCTCACATCGATCAGCGCCTGGCCGACCTCTCCGCGCACATGGAGAATGTCATCCAGAAGTACCTGCGCAATGAATTCGAGAGCATTGAAGCCTACAACGAATACGCGGGAGAAGTCGCCGAACCGTTCCGCATTCTCGTCGTGGCGAATTTTCCGACGAACTTTAGTGAGTCCGCCGCGCGAAGGCTGCTCTCGATCGCCGGCACCGGAGCGCGTTGCGGTGTTTATACGCTCATCTCGCTGGACACCAAGCTTACCGTTCCGACCGGCGTGCAGCTCAAGGACCTAGAAGCACGCTGCGTGAACTTTCTTTGGCGCGAAGGAAAGCTCAACTGGCGAGATTCCGCCCTCGGCCGGCTTCCACTCACGTTTGACGCCCCTCCCGAGCAGGAACGTTATACCAAGCTTATGCACAAGGTCGGCGAGCTTGCCCGCAACGCCAACCGCGTCGAGGTCCCCTTCGACTTCATCGCACCAACCGCCGACAAGTATTGGAGCTGGGACAGTCGAAAAGGGGTCGATGTTCCACTCGGACGCGCGGGGGCGACGAAGCTCCAGAACCTCAAGCTCGGCAAGGGAACCTCGCAACACGTCCTGATCGCCGGCAAGACGGGTTCCGGCAAGTCCACGCTCCTTCACGCCTTGATTACAAACGCCGCGTTGAGATACAGCCCCGACCAGCTCGAGATGTACCTCATCGACTTCAAGAAGGGGGTCGAGTTCAAGGTTTACGCGGCGATGGAGCTTCCTCACGCTCGCGTGATCGCGGTCGAAAGTGAACGCGAATTCGGCCTCAGCGTCTTGCAACGCCTCGACGCCGAGTTAAAAGCTCGAGGCGACACCTTTCGCGACCTCGGTGTGCAAGACCTCAACGGATATCGCGAAGCGACCGGCAATATTCCACCGATGCCTCGTATCCTCTTCATCGTGGACGAATTCCAGGAATTTTTCGTCGAGGACGACAAGATCGCGCAAGAGGTCGCTTTGCTGCTCGACCGTCTGGTGAGACAGGGGCGAGCCTTCGGCATCCACGTCAATCTCGGCTCGCAGTCGCTGGGAGGGGCATACTCTCTCGCGAGAAGCACGATCGGTCAGATGGCCGTCAGGATCGCCCTTCAGTGCAGCGAGTCGGATGCACACCTGATTCTCTCCGAAGAGAACTCAGCAGCGCGTCTGTTGACCCGGCCCGGCGAAGCGATCTACAACGACGCCAACGGTCTCGTTGAAGGAAACAACTTCTTTCAGGTCGTCTGGCTGTCGGACGAACGCCGAGAGGATTATCTTCGGCAGATCAAGGAACTCGCGAAGGCCCAGCACCGGCCACCGGCATCGCAGATCGTTTTCGAAGGGAATCTCCCCGCGGTCTCTTCCAAGAATCACCTGCTCGCCGGGCTCCTCGAAGCCGAAGCTTGGCCCGAGTCTCCTAAGGCCGATCATGGCTGGCTAGGAGAGGCGATCGCGATCAAAGACCCCACCGCCGCCATTTTCCGACCACAATCGGGTGCGAATCTCTTGATTGTCGGCCAAAACGACCTGGGTGCGCTCGGTATGATCTCGACCGCCTTGATCGGGTTGGCCGCCCAACATAATCCGAATGGGGTGCGGTTCGTTCTCCTGGACGGCAGCCCCGCCGATAACGCGCTCGCGGGACGACTCGGAGCGTTAGGTTCGATCGTGCCGCATTCCACGCAAGACGTCACCGTGCGTAACCTGGCCGCGACCCTCGGAGAGCTTGCCATCGAAGTCGAGCGTAGGCAAAAAGATTCGCCACCGGATGTCCCAAACATTTACCTCGTCATCTACGACATTCAGCGTTTCCGGGACCTCCGCAAGTCCGACGACGAATTCGGCTTCTCGTCCAGCTATGGCGAGGAGCCCAAGGCGACTCCTCCTGCAAAACTCTTCGGTAACATCCTCAAAGATGGGCCCGCGCTCGGCGTTCATACGATTGTCTGGTGTGACAGCCTTAACAACTTGAACCGAACATTCGACCGAAACGCGCTTCGCGAATTCGAGATGCGGGTGCTCTTCCAGATGAGCGCGAACGACTCTAGCACCCTGATCGACTCGCCCGCCGCAAGTAAGCTCGGAGCCAACCGCGCCTTGTACTTTAGTGAGGAAGAAGGCCGCCTCGAAAAGTTTCGCCCTTACGGCCTTCCCGCTGAAGAGTGGGTTATCGCAGTGCACAAGCAACTTTCCGCACGCCTCATTCCTGTGCCTCAGCCCACCGACATTGGCCCCTCATTTTCCAATCTTCCTTGAGGAAGCATCACATGATCATGTCTTTTAGAGTGGGTTGAGTCTTCGAGGCCCAACATTCCTGGCGTGGTAGGCCTCGAAGACTCGACCCGACCTATAAAACCGGATCGTCCCTTTCGACTCGCCTTGCAATCACCGCGCGGGCAGGCCCCTGACCTCCACTGAGCAATAATGTCGCGGGAACACCCGCGATTCCTCGAAGCCATTCGCGAATCTCTTCCGGTTTGTGATCAACGCCGCGAGTCTTCACCTCCAGTGATCCAATCCCTAAAACTCCGAGTTCACGCCTGATGCGTTTGAGATCCAGAGGTAGGACCGCAAGGACTTCAAACGCAGCGAGAAACGACGAATCCACACAGTTCGACCCGGTAAGATAATCAATCCCCGCGGCATATCGCGTCAAACCGTGCTTGATCGCGAAGCCGTCCAGCAGTCCGGATCGGATCAGAGCCGGATCCGGATCGAAGACGAACCGTCGGACGTCTCCCACAGCGCAATACTCATCGAGCGGACCATCGCGATCGGTCCACGATTCTTCTTCAGGAAGTTTCGTCGCACGTCGCACGCAAGTTCGCGCCTCTCCAAACCAAACAGTCGCTTCCTTACATTCACCCCGCAGACTTACCAGTTCGACCTCGAACTGCTCACGAGGAAAATGCGAATCGAAATCACTCGCGGGGCTGACCTTGATCGCGCCTCCGGTCGCCATCGCGGGGAGCCTCAAGAGAAAGTCGTGCCCCGGCTGATATTCGTCCAGTCGTTTCGTCTGCGAAAGCGACTTCAAGCGTCGATCCGGATCGATGTGAACCCATGCGCCCTTTGGCACCCGGATCGATTCCGCACGTCCCTGAACTGTGGCGACGCGATCGCCGACATCATAAACTCGCGCGTTCCACCGCGCGCGTCGACACATCGTCCGATCAAGGTCAACCGCGAGAACATCCAACCAAGCGGCGAGCGCGATCGCATCGCCACCGATCCCGCAACAGAGGTCGACCGCCGTGTCGGTCCGACCTGCAAACCGCTCCGCCTTATGACGTGCCACCGGTTGGGACGTCGCTTGCTCCAGCCCTGTCCGTTCGAACCACATCCGCTCCGCCCTGGTGAACTTGACAGCGCCCCGCCGTCGTCCCTCCGCGATCCTGATCGCCGCGGCGACCTGTTCCCTCGACGCGAGAATGCGCCAGCGCGTCAAATCCCCTGGACCGGCGACAGGGCTCAAAACGACCTCCGCCAGCAAGTGTTGGCCCGGTTCGGTCGTCATGACCCAGAACTCATCGTCCCCTTCGCCTACGGTCCGCATTTGATCTCGCCTCGTCGTTCCGATCATTGGCCTGTAAGATGACTTTGACGTGATACGAAGCCCGTTGCCAGATCAATCGCCCCGCGGTTCACCTTCCCACCCGAGATTCCCGACGTGACCATTGCCGCTCTTCAGACCATCCCGTCTCCGCCGCCGATCGTTCGCGAGCCCCTGTTTCTCGGCTCGCTCGCGGTTCCCTCCCGGTTCTTCCTCGCGCCTCTGGCAGGCTACACGAGCTTGGCTTTCCGCCTCACGGTTCGCCGTTGCGGCGGGCTAGGACTGGCGACGACCGATCTCGTCAACGCGCGCTCGATCATGGAACACCGCACCCGCTCGTTTGAGCTTGCCGAAACCTGTGAGGAAGATCGACCGATCGCGATCCAGATCTACGGTCATGTCATTCCCGAGATGGTCTACGCGGCGAAGTGGGTCGTCGACCACGGCGCATCGGCCGTCGATATCAACATGGGCTGCCCCGTTAACAAGGTCGTCAAGACAGGCGGCGGCTCCGCGCTGATGTGCCAGGCGTACGCGGCGGTCGAGCTTGTCGAGAGCATCGTGAACGCGGTGAAGGTCCCCGTCACCGTCAAAATGCGGCTCGGGTGGGACTCGCAAAACCTCACCGCGCCCGCCCTGGCTCGCAGCTTCGAGAAGGTCGGCATCGCGGGGGTGATCGTGCATGGAAGGACCAGAGCGCAAGGGTTTTCAGGAGGCGTGAGCCGCGACGGCATTCGCGCTGTGGTTGAGGCGGTGGAGACAATCCCGGTCGTCGCCAACGGCGATATCCGTACGATTTCCGACGCCGCGGCGACCTTTCAAGAGACCGGCTGCGCGGCTATCTCGATCGGACGCGGATCGCTCTCAAACCCGTTTCTCTTCCGACAGCTCGCACACTGGGCCGAGCATGGCGAGCCAGGACCCGACCCGAGTTTCGACGATCGTCTCGATGTGATGTCGGCCCATTTTCACGGTCTAGTCGACCGCCGAGGAGAGCGGTTGGCGTGCCTGCAATTCCGCAAGATTATCAAGTGGTACAGCTACGCGACTCGCCCTCCGCGCGACCTTTACCACCGCCTGATCAATCTCGGAAGCGTGAGGCTCTTCGACGAAACCGTGGAAGCCATCCGCGCTTCGGGTCCCATTTCCGCCCTCCCCGGACACTTCGAGCCACGGGTGCCGGTGCCGAGCGGACCGATTGACAAATGGTGATGTGTACATTTAAACGAAAAGTTCTTCGACCTTCATCACCCACCCGGGCAAAGCCGGTTCGGCATTCGCCGTCTCGCCTCGACGGAAACAACTGGGTTCCGAAGGGCTCTCGGCCCGGAACGATCGGACAACCTGGTCTCCTTCGAGGTCGACGTCCCATACGACTTTTGTTCCTGCCGCGAAGTAATCCGCTCGCTGATCCCCCATCGCTTGTTCGGGTGCCGGTCCGTAGTCCCCTTCTGACCGTACCTCCACCGCGAACACCGGCGCACCTTGAAGAAACGACGCGGTGACCGGGCCTGTATAAAACGCGGCGTCGGGGCTGAACGACTTCCTGTGCGGCAGGTTGACAACAAAACCCGCGTTGTCGCAAAAAGCCGTGCCCGATCGTGTGCGCCTCGCGTAAGCCCGAAGCCTCACGTAGATTTCGCCTGCCGCCACATTGTGGAGCCCCCCTGCGGGAGACATGAGAATAAGTTCTCCATTGACGAGTTCCGCTTTTCCGTGTTCGGGTACTCTCGCGAGATCCTCAACGGTGGCTTCGGTCTTGAGAATCATTTCAAAAAACCCCTCGCGCAGGTTTCATCAAAGGCGATGATATCACCGAAACTGCCTCTTTGTCAGCATCCCAAGGGCGGACATTTCCCAACATCTAACCCATTCCGCGCCATGGTTTTAAGCAACCGACCGGAATGACTCTCGGCGCACGCGGTCCTGTGGGGTCCGGGTGATTGCGCTCGCTCTTCTTGTAATCGCCTGGAACAGCGGGAGCAGGCTCCCCCACTCCACGTTCCATGTTCACCACTTTCCGGGTTAGGTTTATACGTCGAACGCCTTATGGTGGGTGATGAACGCACTCCGCTTACTGGGGCGGCGGACCAGCCTCTCCCAAGGCGATCCCGGTGGTACGGCTCTCCGTCCAAGCCTCGATCATCGACTCCTTCGGCCTTCCCCGATCTCCAGGCAAACGCCCGCGCCGAATCCGCCCACCGTGCCGCACGCGGCGGTAACCACGGCCGTCCCCCACCAGCCCGCCCCTGATGGACGTTTCCGAGGAAACTCACGACCGGCCCCATCGCGAGCCCGAGAGGCACTCCGAGCCATACGAATCCGCTCCATACGCGGCATTGGTCCCGCGCACGCATCCATCACACGCCCAAAGCGAATCCGACCAGAGAACCGAGAGGAGCACCACAGAAGAGACCCCCGAGATACTGCCCGAAACCCGATTGCCAAGGCTCGCCCCCGGGCCTCTGCGTCGCGGCGATGATGAGAATCAGGCTGAAATCGCCGAGCGCCGTTCCTAGGGCCGTTGAGCCAACGATCAGAAGGACGATTTGAAGGATGCGCATGCGTTACCCATTTTGAAGAAGGCGTGAGTGGCTTCGCGTGGGCACAGCCCGCCAGGGGACTTATTCGTCGGGATGGCTTTACGGTGGGCGATGCCCAACCGCCAGGGGGCTCTCCTACCCGTGTCCAAGGAAATTGCAAAGTTCTTTTCGACCTCTTCCTTGATTCTACAGCGGCACAAGTCTGAGAGGGCGACTCGCTTTCTCCGATGAAATAAGGACGAGAGGAACGGGTCTGGCGAGATTCGAGCCACGATTCGCCCCGGCCCCGCATATCGCTCGACTCGAACGCCTTATTACCAAGTGGCTACACCGTCGAAAGACAACTGCCGCCGCAGAATTAACTCTCGTCCTTTCACGATTCACAGAACACGCCCCGCTCTCCATTCGATGGTATCGGATGAAGCGATCGCGCGCATTCGCGCGCGCCACGCGCACACTCATCCCAACCAGAGGATCCACCATGTCGCTCACTCAAGCCGAACGCAGCCATCAAGCCCGCATCAACGCCAGCAAATCCACCGGTCCCAAAACCGCCGAAGGTAAAGCCCAATCACGCAAGAATGCGATGAAACACGGGATGCGTGCAGAGGTCCTCGCGATGCCGCAGGAAGATCCGGTCGAGGTCGCCGCTCGCACGGAATGCTGGAATACCTATTACAATCCGCAAAGCCCGGGTTCTCAGGAACTGGTGAATATGTGCGTGCGCGCAACCTTTTTATCCGACCGGGTCACCCGGTGTCATGACGAGGCAATCGCCTCACAAATCCGCGCGGCGGACCAATCGTGGTGGAATGACAAGACGGACGCCATCGAGGATTACAAAGAGCTTCTTATCGACAACCCGGCGATGGCCGTTCGAATGCTTCTTCGAGAGGCGATGGGTTGCTCCTATCTCGTGAAACGCTGGAAATTTTTATCAAACGTTTTCGTTGATCGCGGGTTCTGGACCTTCGACGAATGCGAGCAATCGATCCGACTTATGGGTGTGCCCACCCATACTCTCGGCCTCAGGCAGAATGCCGAGGCATTCAAGCTTTTCTTCTATAACAATTTGATCGCCAGCGACGACCCGTTGAAGTTTGCCAGGGAAACCCTAAACGACGCGATCCGCCCCCATGAACTCTGGAATGCGTTCGACATCACCAAGCTTCCCGACCGAGACTTCTGTCAGAATTGGATCGCGAACTTCCTGCGAGAGCGAACCTCGGAGATCATTCAGCGTGGCCGGAAGCTCGACGAAACGATCGACACCCCCGATCGCAAGGGAGCCCAGGATCGCGCGTTGATCCTCAAGGACGAAAAAGCCGCGCGCCTGTTCTTGCGTTATCACTCCGAAGCCCGCAACGGTTTTCATCGCGCCTTCGCGTCACTTGGGAAAGCCCTCGAATCCGACTTGGGAAAGGGGGAACGCGGCGAGGAAGCACCAGCCGAGACGGGTTCCCCGAACGAACCGGATTACCAGTCCTTTTGCGACCCGTACGATCGGGTCGATCCGCTCGCGAATCGTCCGGAACTTGGCGAAGAACTTCCCCAAATCGACGCATTGGACGCCGATTTCGACGATTCACCGAACGAAGCGGATTTTGAGGCGGAGCAGGCCTTAATAAAGACTCGGTTCAAGCCGATTGATGAGTCGGAAGCGGGCCAAGACAAGGGACTCGCGTTTCTAATTGCCCAACACAACGACAAGATGGCCCGCTCGGGTGCGAATCCGGGCCGACAAAGACTTGTTGAGTGAAGTATTGAACGGAAATGATCAAGGTGATGTTGATGAATGGCTAGGCGCGATGCCGAGGTCTGGGAGCCGCACGGATCTGGGTTCGCAGGGTTCCCCGCAAATCCTTTTACGCCAGGTCGCTCGTGGTGCTTGTGGCCGGATTGGGTCAAGACTAAGATAAAAAACGACCCGACACAGGGCCAATCGTGCTTAGCACCTGGTACGGTGGTTCGAGTCTTCGAGGCCCACCATCGTCAGTATCTTGATGGGCCTCGAAGACTCGAACCTCTTTACGAATGAATAGCGAACCTAGCTTTCGGTCGGATGGTTTAAGATAAAGGCAAGCAGAACCCCGGGGTCGGGGCGACTTCAACCACTCTTCCGCTCGCCCTTTTGAAAAGGAGTGCGATCATGGCGACTGTTACCGAGCAGCGACGCTCCGTCAAGAAGACCTTTCAAACCAAGCTTCTCATCGACGGAAAATGGTGTGAAAGTGTCAGTGGAAAGACCTTTGAAACCTTGAACCCGGCAACCGAGGAGGTCATCGCGAATGTTTCCGAAGGAGACGCCGCGGATATCGACCTCGCCGTGAAGGCTGCGCGAAAGGCGTTTGACTCAGGCCCCTGGCGGAAGATGGATGCGCGTGACCGTGGTAGGCTCCTGTACAAATTGGCCGACTTGATTGAAGAGAATGTCGAGGAACTCGCCCAGCTCGAAACTCTCGACAACGGCAAGCCGATCAGTGAAAGCCGAAACGCAGACCTTCCGCTCGTCATCGACTGCCTTCGCTATTACGCAGGCTGGGCCGACAAAATCCACGGGCAAACCATCCCGGTTCGCGGCAACTATTTTTGCTACTCCAGGCGCGAGCCGGTCGGCGTCGCCGGGCAAATCATTCCCTGGAATTTCCCGATGCTGATGGTGGCATGGAAATGGGGGCCCGCCCTAGCCGCCGGCTGCACCATCGTGATGAAGCCCGCCGAGCAGACACCGTTAAGCTGCCTGAGGATGGGCGAACTCGTGATGGAGGCGGGTTTCCCCGCTGGAGTGATCAACATCGTCCCGGGTTTTGGCGAGACCGCGGGAGATGCGCTCGTCAAGCATCCCGGAGCCGACAAGGTCGCGTTCACGGGCTCGACCGAAATCGGCAAGCTCATCATGCGGAACGCGGCCACCACGATGAAGCGCGTGACTCTCGAACTGGGCGGCAAGAGCCCGAATATCGTCTTCGCCGACGCGGACCTCGACGCAGCCGTTGATGGAGCGATGCTTGGGCTTTATCTTAATCAAGGCCAGTGCTGTTGCGCGGGGAGCCGACTGTTCGTCGAAGAAAAGATTTACGACACGATGGTTGAGAAGCTCGGGAACAAGGCCACGGACCGCAAACTCGGTGACCCGTTCGACCCCAACACCGAGCAAGGGCCGCAAGTGGACAAGACGCAATTCGATAAGGTCATGAGCTACATCGAGCAAGGTAAGAAGCAAGGTGCGCGTTGCGTCACGGGGGGCGAGCGGTTTGGCGATAAGGGCTATTTCATCAAGCCCACGGTGTTTGCCGATGTCAAAGACGAGATGGTGATCGCCACCGAGGAGATCTTCGGGCCGGTGATGCAAGTTCTGAAATTCAATGATATCGAGGAAGTGGTTCGGCGCGCCAACACGACCGATTATGGTCTGGCGGCGGCGGTCTGGACGCGCGACATCGGCAAGGCGCACGCGATCGCCCATCGCATCCGCGCCGGCACCGTCTGGGTGAACTGTTACGATGTTTTCGACGCCGCAGCCCCATTCGGAGGATTCAAGTCCAGCGGAATGGGTCGGGAACTCGGCGAGAAGGCTATCGACAACTATACCGAGCACAAGACGGTGACGGTTTCGTTGGCGTGACATTGTTCAAGGTACGCCGATGGTCTTTTTAGAGACCATCGGCCGGTTTATTTACAATGCTAGATTGATTGATATTTTATGTCTATTACAGATACTGAGATGATGTTACGGCTTGGCACGGCGATCGTCTTGGGAGGGATGATCGGCTATGAGAGAGAGCGACGCGAGCAGCCCGCAGGCTTGCGAACGCATATCCTGGTGGCGCTCGCATCGGCCACCTTCGCGCTCGTCTCGTTTCACGTCGTGTCGTTTCAGCACTACAAGCCTGATGGCATGATCCGCATGGATACCGGCCGGATCGCTTCCAACATCGTCGTGGGGATCGGTTTTCTCGGCGGCGGCGCGATCCTTCATGCCGGACTGACCGTGAAGGGGCTCACCACGGCCGCGAGCCTCTGGCTTGTCTCGGCGATCGGACTGGCGGCGGGAGGAGGCATGATCCTGCTGGCGACCGCCGTGACGGGCCTGACCCTATTCTCGCTCGTCGTGCTCTGGGCGGTCGTTGAGGTGCCTCGGCGGCGGATCGTTAGACTCGAAGTCCGCGTTGATCTGGAAGGGGAGTTTCTCGGAAGGATGGCATTGATCGAATATATCGAACCCATCGGCGCGGTCGTCACCGATGTCGATTACCGACGCGACCTGACCTTGAATCGATCAAGAATGGATATTAGCCTGAAGCTGGCCCGACAGGAGTTGGAAGAGCCCTTGATGAAGCGGTTGGAAGAACTTCCGAAGCTCCTAAAAATCAAGGTTCGAAGGCCCGTTTGATAGGTATAAAGTTGAGTCACGGCGGCAACGAAGTGCGGGGACGAGATTCACTTGGCCAGCGGACCGGTCGGGGATTGTCTCGCGCAACCCACAAGAGATCCAACGAGGCGGAACACCCTAAAGGTCAGATCAATCTGCATATCTTCCGATAAGCGATTGTGGTGGTCTTTATCAAAAACTTAGAACGAGAGCCAAGGCGGTGCCTCGCCTGACTTCGGGAGCTTGATAATGCTCACACTCAGGACATCGGGGTGGGCCCTGACCTCATCGACTGCCGCGTCGGGAGGAACGGAATCAAGCTTGACCACGGCGATCGCCTCGCCACCGGGCATATCTTGCTCACGACCCACATTCATGTTCGCGATGTTCACGTTGTATCGCCCAAAGGTCATGCCGATGAACCCGATCAAGCCGGGGACGTCGCGATGAGTGAAAACCAATAGGGTCCCGTCAAAGTGAGCGTCAAGACGATAGGGTCCGAGCCGAACAAGTCGCAAAAATTCTTTGCCGAACAGCGTACCTGCGGCAAGATACGTCTTACGATCCGTGACCACCTCGGTCTGGATCATCGTGCCAAAATCGCCGGGATCGGTCGATTTTTCTTCGACAATCGTGATACCCCGCTCCTTCGCGATCACTTCGGCGTTGACCAGGTTGACAGAATCCGCCATCGCCGATTCGAGCCACCCCGCGGCGAAACTCGCGGTGATTAGCCGAGTGTTCTTATGTGCAACCTCTCCGCGATACCGGACCGTCGCGCTCTTGACCGTTCCACGATCCATCTGGGCGTGAAGCATCCCAAGCCGTCGACCGAGATCGAGATAGAGGCGAAGGTCTTCGAGTTCGGCGCGGTCGAGCGTCGCCATGTTGACGGAGAAGCGGATTTGCCCGCGCTGAAAGTAGTCGATCAAGAGCCTCGCGGCTTCAATCGAGACCGAGATCTGGGCCTCTTCGGTGGATGCCCCCAGATGTGGCGTGACCAGCACATTCGGATGTTTGATAAGCGCGTGATCCATGGCGGGGGGTTCCGGATCGAAGACGTCGATCGCCGCTCCGGCGACTGTTCCCGAATTCAACGCATCCAGAAGCGCAGACTCGTCGATCAAACCTCCCCGGGCGCAATTGATGACACGAACGCCAGTCTTCATCTTCGAAAAGGCATCGACACCCA
>JAYVYS010000234.1:0-3228 GCA_043784005.1 Isosphaeraceae bacterium | reverse complement strand
GCATGCGAAATCGCCGTTGGGGGCATCAAACGTTTGCAGCGCGGGGTAGGGAACCGAGCGGTAGCGGAAGGTGTAAACGGCTCGACGGAACCGTTCCGCGCCCTTGGATTCGGGCCAGATCTTGGGCCCATAGCTGACCGGAGGTTGAAAGAGAAACTCAGGGGCCGGAGGAAACACACTCGGCCCGCCCACTTTCGGGTCGAGCAGACCGCTTGCCGCGAGCGCGACGTCACGCACCAGCTCGGCGTCGATCCGGAACCTCGGCCCGCGCGCCAGTAGGCGGTTATAGGGGTCTTTCGCCAGAAGCTCGGGCGTGATCTTTGACCCTTGCCGGTAAGTCGCCGATGTCACAATCAACTTATGAAGCGATTTAACGCTCCAACCTTTGTCCATAAATTCCGTCGCCAGCCAGTCAAGCAATTCGGGATGACTTGGCGGTTCGCATTGCGAGCCGAGGTCCTCGCTCGACGAAACCAGGCCCGTCCCGAAATAGGCTTGCCAGGTCCGGTTCACCGCCGCGCGGGCCGCTGTGGGAGACTTGCGATCCACCAGCCAGTTCGCGAATGTCAGACGGTTGACCGGGGCATTGGCGGGGAGAGCGTTCAAGAACGCCGGCACGCCGGGCTCGACCGCTCGCAGGGGCTTGAGAAAGTCTCCACGGCTTAGCACATTGGTCGTTCGCGACATCTCGCGGGCTTTCATCACGAGCTGAGTCGAGCCTTCGGGATGCGTTTTCCACGCGGCGTCGATTTGGGTGTTCGCTTCGTTCCAGTCAGGAACCGTCGTCCGCCAGTAGTCGAAGAGGGCGGCGACCTGCGCGGGGGAGCGGCGGTCGGAGGGGGTGGAAACTGCGGTTCGCGCGTCCTTCGGCAGCGGGTCGGCCTCCGCATCCTTCGTGGCAGTGATCGCGAGGCGGAAGCGGCCGAGGTTGCAGTTCTGATTGTCGTCGCTGTTCCAACCGCCGTGGTTTTGCTTGAGATAAATGTTGAGGATCGTTCCGCTCGGGAAGGACACCGGTTTTTCAGCGACAAACACGGCCTTCCGTGGGACGTTTCGCCGACCCGCACCGATATCGAACGACCAGGCGGTCTCGTCTTTGCCGTCGATCGCGAAGGCGACCGGGCCGGTGAGTCGCTTCTTCTTGCTCCGATCGTCAAACATCGATTCCAGGTCCGCTTCTGCCGGGTTGATGTCGGCGGAGGCTTTCACAAACTTAATCTTTTGAACCTTCGAAGGCGCGTCGGCCGGCGCGGCCTCGACTTCGAACTCGGTGAGCGCGCCGGTTCCTTTGAGCGAACGACCGGGACCGTTTGACGGCAAGTTCGGGTCGTTCATCAATTCGAGCCGAAACGCCGAGATGTCTTTCAGATCGGTCCGTACCGTCAATTTCACGCGATGCTTCGTCGGCGCGTATCCCGAGGCCAGGAATGAACCATCCTGCATCGGCAGATACCTTTCGCCGCCGGTCGAGATATCATCCACAATCGGCTGGATCACCGACCACTCAGGCTCTTTGGGGAGGGATCTTTCCCAGGCCGCGAGCTTTTCAGGCCAGTCGGGGGTCTTGTGTTTAAGGTCGTCCTCAATGCCGCGAACCCTGGCCATGATGCCGGCGCGGATCTTCTGCTCCTCGGGAGTGTAGACGGCGACATTGGCCTCATGCGTGTCGTTCAAGTACGCGAACATTTTGTAATATTCGTCGTGCGTCAGAGGATCATATTTGTGGGTATGGCACTGGGCGCATTGGATGGTCAGACCGAGAACCCCTTTGCCGATCGCGTCCATGCGGTCGAACATGGCCTCCATCCGGAACTGTTCGGGATCGATGCCCCCTTCTTCGTTGATCATCGAGTTTCGCAAAAAGCCGGTGGCGACCACCTGATCTTGCGAGGCGTCGGGGCGAAGGTCGCCGGCGATCTGGTCGATGATGAAGTCGTTGTAAGGGAGGTCTTTGTTAAGAGCTTTGATCACCCAATCGCGGTAAAACCAGACGAATCGCAGTTTGTCTTTTTCGTACCCGTCTGAGTCGGCATAGCGGGCGGCATCGAGCCATAGCCTACCCCAGCGTTCGCCGTAATGCGGCGAGTCGAGAAGGCGCTGAACGACGTTTTCATACGCTTCCGGACTCTTGTCGGCGAGGAACGCGTCGACCTCGGCGATTGTCGGCGGCAGGCCGATGAGGTCGAGGCTGGCGCGACGAAGGAGTGTGACCTTATCGGTTTCGGGAGAGGGCTTCATCCCCTCTTTATCCAGTGTACTAAGGATGAAGCGATCGATCGGGTTCTTGACCCACGATTCGTTGCTAACCCTTGGGGGCTCTGGCTTGACCGGCGGCTCGAACGCCCAGTGTTTCTTGAACACCGCCCCTTGCTCAATCCAACTTTTGAGCGTGGAGATTTCCGTAGGCTTAAGGGTTTTCCCGGTTTTGGCCGGAGGCATGTGTTCGTCGGGGTCACTGGAAAGGATGCGTTGATAGATCTCGCTCTCATCAAGATTGCCGGGGACAACCGCCTTCGAGCCCGATTCGGCGACTCCAAATGTCCCTTCCGCTGTATCCAGTCGGAGCTTGGCCTTACGGTTGCCGTCGTCCGACCCGTGACAGTTAAAGCAGTTGGCCGCGAGGATGGGGCGGATGTCACGGGTGTAGTCGAGTTTCGCATCGGCGGCGGACGCATCGGCAAGAAAGGCCAACGCGAGTGCGAGGCTCCCAACGAGGGCGGCCGGGGTTTGGAGGCCCATGCGTGAATCTCCCTGGGAGTCGTTGCGAATCGTTTCGGGTGGGCACATCGTCTTCTGAGGCGGATCAAGTTGATCCTTAATCGTAACTCCCGGGCTCGCGTTGGCAAAGGGGGTGAGCTCGTCGCGACCACAAAGAAACGCCGCCGTGCTCGGTTGGCCAAAGGCACCTGTCGTGTTATCATCCAATTCTCCTTCTATTCGCGGTCCAGACGATTCCTAGGGGTTCCCGATGAAGTGCCTGATCGTATATCACCTCGACGGCAAGTGGTATGGCGAGGAAGTCTCTTGGAAGCGGTCCGGCAGCGGCACCTATCGCGAGGTCGCTCGGATCGAGGTTCCCCAGTCTTATGACGCGATCCTAAAATTCGCGACCGTGAATCGCTATTCGATTGAATGGCGCGGTCAGATCCCCGCCGCGGTCTCGGCCTGACAGCGGAACCCGATCTCCGGTGTTGCGAACCACCGCACCACAGGTTATGCTCGTCATCA
>JAYVYS010000233.1:0-2961 GCA_043784005.1 Isosphaeraceae bacterium | reverse complement strand
TTTGCCGCACGGGCGACGTTCTCCTCACCCGGGCCGGCCTGCATCAGCCAGGTCATGGCCAGCATGAGCCGCGCGCGATCGGCGTTGCGGGGATCGAGGGGACGTTTGAGAAAGAGCCCCTGGCGCCTGGACCCTCCGAGCAAGTACGCGAGATAGTGTCCGCAAAGATACCGCTCGTCCGGCGAGACCATTAACGGCGCGTCGAGCACGGCATGGAGCATCTCGGCGGCAAGCGGAGATGCGACCTTGGCCGCCGCGTGCGATGGCAAAGGCGCGGCGATCGATTCCGGCTTGGGCACATTCCTTGTAGGCGTTTCGGGCCGAATCGTCTCGTTCGAACCCGTGTCGATCAGTGCCCTGGCAACGTTCGCGGCGGTCACGATTTCGCTTTCGGGAATCGCGACGCCATCGCCTTTACCCGGCCTGCGGTTGCGTTCAAACTCGGCCTCTTCGCGGAGCGCCCGCGCCACGTCCTCTCCCGAAGCCGGTCGTTCTTCGGGGTTCTTCGAAAGCAGGCGTAAGATCAGGGCTTCGAGATTGACCGAGATCTCGGGGTTTTTGACCCGAGGCGGTGGGACCGGCGCGTTGATGTGCTGAGCGAGCACGGCCATCGTTTGACCCGTGAACGGCGTCGCTCCGGTGGCACACTCATAGAGCATCACGCCGACGGAATAGAGGTCGGTCCGATGGTCGAGCCGCTTCCCCCGACATTGCTCGGGACTCATATAATGGGGCGTGCCGCGGACAACTCCCGACTCTTCCTTCGCCTCGGCCAGCATCGAGAGGCCAAAGTCGGAGAGCTTGGCCTGATCGCCCGCGGTCAACAGCACGTTGGCAGGCTTGACATCGCGATGGATCACGCCTTGATGGTGGGCGTAGTTCAACGCCTCCGACACCTGGGCGATGATCCGCAACCGCTCCGCCAGCGGCAAGACACGCCAGCGCTTCGAGAAACTCGTGCCGTCCACTTCCTCCATGACCAGGAAATAGATGTCTTCGGATTCACCGAAGTCATAAATCCGCACGACGTTATCGTGCAGGAGCCGGGCCAGGATCTGGGCTTCGAGCCGTATCCGCTTGCCGACTTCCTCCCCACCGGGCTCTTTCAGGATCTTGATCGCGACATTGCGTGCAAGCACCTGATCGGTAGCGCGATAAACAGCGCCCATGCCTCCGCGACCGAGTTCCTTATCCAGGGTGAATCGCTGGTTGAGCGACGTGCCGATACCGATCACCGCGTTGAACCCCCAACCGAAATGCGGAGAATGCGCAACCTGGACGTGTCTGCGATCATCATAAGTCACGGTCGGACTTAACACAACGCGCAGGCGGCCCCGAGATGACGAGTCTTCCCTATTTTGACACCCTCCGCCGCCCCTCGGTTCAAACGCGACTTCATCACCTACCTTCTAGCGATTCTCCAACAAGCGTCATACACTGGTACGCAACCTGTCCAAGGCCCCAACACGACCTACCCGGGAGATCGCCATGTCGACGCCCCTGATCGCGACGCGACGAGAATTCACGCGACACGCATTGCAGTCGCTGACCGCCCTGGCTCTGCTCGAAGGTCTGGCCGCGCACCGGCTCTTCGGCGCGGATGTCGCGCCGATCGTGGACGCTTGGTTCAAAGAAATGAACGCGATCAGCAAAGACGTCGCCGATCACAAGCTCAAGGACGTCGCGTTTCAGAAGTCGCTCGAAGAACTCTACAGCCGTGCCGACCTTCCCGCCCTGTTGAAGACGCTCGACTTCGAAAAGATCGCCGCGGGTGTCAACTACCCCGCGGTCGGCGCGAAGAGTCTGCCGGTCGATTTCAAAAACGTCTCGGGTCTTCCGACAAACCTGGTCTTCGGGCGACAGATCTTCGCCATGAGCAAGGGGCGTTCGATCATCCCCCACGGTCACGACAACATGGCCACCGGCTTCCTCGTCTTGAACGGAACCCTTCAAGGCCGCCACTGGGACCGCGTCGAGGACCACAAAGATCACTACCTGATCCGCCCCACGATCGACCGAACGTTCAAGCCGGGCGAGTTTTCGACGGTCAGCGACCACAAAGACAACATCCACTGGTTCACCGCCGATAGCGACCACGCCTTCGTCTTCAACATCCACGTGAACCACACCGATCCGGGCAACCCCAAGAGCCCCGGCCGGATTTACCTCGACCCGCTCGGCGAAAAGGTGGCGGGAGGCTTGATCAAGGCCCCCAAGATCACCTATGGCAAGGCGAATCAGATGTATGGATGAGAAGAGATGATAGCCTTCACACTCGTTCCCACGGTCCCCGTGGGAATGCATTCCCGGACGATCCGTATGAAGTTAATCCGGTGTCAGTTCTGTTTTTCAGCCAGTTATTTTCTCTGAAAAGGGAACTGACACCGCATTTCCGCTCAGAAGGCGCTTCCGTCAAACACCTCCCCTCCCGCAATCGTCCCTAGACCCGCCCAGACCCGTGCGTCGATTGACTCTTTGACGAACCGCACCGAACCGTCGCCCGTCAACAGGTTGATGCCCCCGGGGTGGCGGCTCGTCGCGGTCACCACCGCTTGGCTGTCGTAGTCTTGGGACCCCCCGAGCAGGCAGCTCGGGTATCGGGGAGGGAGGGTGTGGTGATAGCGAGTATAAAGCACATTCCCGTCGGCCCAGCGATCGCCCGACCATTCGTAAGGGTTGATTAGCCGAGGAGAACGGCGCGGCCCCGACAACCGGCACTCGTCCACGGTGTCGTTTGTGAGATAGTAGTCCGAGAGCGGGTCGGGAACCGCGGTGTCGCCGAGACAACGCTCGCTGAAGAATGCCGTCATGGTCAGGCCGTCGGTGATCCGGGCTGGCGACACCGCGCTCTGGAACCAGAAACTCCCATTATTGCGTCCGGTGAAGTCAGGGGAGTCGTTCTTCAAATTGTACGGGAGTGTACCGGCACATGCCCGGTAGGTATTGTGCGCCGTGTTGACC
>JAYVYS010000232.1:0-3253 GCA_043784005.1 Isosphaeraceae bacterium | reverse complement strand
GGCTTCGTGCCGACGAGATCGGCCATGTGAACGCCCATGGCGCGGCCACGACGGTTTCAGACCTGGCCGAAGCCCGAGCGATTCGTCGCGTCTTCGGTTCCAAGCCCGGCGTTCCCGTGACCGCGCTCAAAGGCTATCTGGGAAATATCGTTTCCGGCGGCGGTGCGGTCGAGCTGATCGGGAGTCTCCTCGGCGTCAATCACGGAGCCATTCCCGCCGTGCTCAACTGTGATCAACCGGACCCCGAATGCAACCTCGACCTCGTCCTCGGCCACTCCAGGCCGACCGAGAATCCAACCTTCCTCAAGATGAATCTGACCCGCCACGGTCAAGCGGCCGCCCTCGTGCTTCGCGGTTATCCCGGAGCCGCTTGATCGGATTTCTCTCTTTTGGTTTCGACAAAAGACGGACCCTCCGTGTTGTCGGCCCCGTCGAAAGGATCGCCCCGATGCGTCGTGTCGTTGTGACTGGCATGGGTATGATCACTCCCGTAGGCCGCGACATGGAGACCACTTGGTCCTCATTGCTCGCAGGCACGAGCGGCGTGGGTCGGATCACCCTGTTCGATGCGGAGACGTTTCCCACCAAGATCGCCGCGGAGGTCCGCGGGTTCAACCTTTCGGACTATCTCACCGACGCCGGACGCTGGGAGGAATACTGCCGAAATACCAAATTCGCCCTGGCCGCGGCACGAATGGCTGTCGATCACTCGGGGCTTGAGACGGCGAAAGATCTCGATCGTACCCGGTTTGGAATTTATCTCGGCTCGGGGGAAGGCCAGCAGGATTTCCCAAGATTCGTCGATCTCGTGGCAAGCACCTGCGTCGGTAAAGGAGAAGCCGCTCGGGTGGATACTGCGGCCTTCACCCGACGAGGCTTGAAGCAACTCCACCCGATTCGCGAGGCGGAACAAGAACCAGGGACGCCGGCGGGTCATCTTGCGAGCCTTTTCGGGGCTCAAGGACCGAACGCCAACTGCCTGACAGCCTGTGCTGCAAGTTCGCAAGCCATCGGAGAAGCCACCGAGCTCATTCGTCGCGGAGACGCGGATGTGATCCTCTCAGGGGGAACTCACAGCATGATTCATCCCTTCGGAGTGACGGGGTTCAACCTTTTGACAGCGCTTTCGACACGGAACGACGAGCCGACGCGGGCCAGCCGACCGTTCGACCGCGAACGCGATGGTTTCATTCTCGGTGAAGGAGCGGGGATGCTCGTCCTGGAAGAGTTGGAACATGCCAAAGCCCGCGGAGCCACGATCCACGGCGAGATCGCAGGTTACGGCTCGACCGCCGACGCCTTTCGGATCACTGATAGCCACGATGAGGGCCGAGGCGCGATCGCCTGCCTCCGCGAAGCACTCGGGGACGCGGGGATCGACCCGTCCGAAATTGATTACATCAACGCTCACGGCACCAGCACGTCCGTCAATGACTCGGTCGAAACGCTCGCGATCAAGAAAGCGTTCGGAGAATCGGCATATCGTGTGCCTGTCTCCAGTACCAAGAGCATGATGGGGCATCTCATCGCGGCGGCGGGAAGTGTCGAGGCGATCGTCTGCTTACTTGCAATCCGTGATGGGGTAATGCCTCCCACCGTGAACCTAGAGAATCCTGACCCTGAATGCGACCTGGACTATATCCCCCAAGTCGCTCGAAAAAAGGGGGTCGACATCGCGCTTTCGAATAGTTTTGGCTTTGGAGGGCAGAATATCTCGTTGATTCTTCGGAGATATCGCGATTGATCGAGGCCTTCCGTCGCCGCGGTGGTAATCTTTCGTTCAGACTCTCCCCAGACTCGCGCTTCACCCCGAAACGTTCACGACCCGATCTTCATCCTTGGAATTGACGTCAGGTGACGTTCACGGAGTCCTCCCTTGCCCATTTCCCCCTTGGTCCTCCTGGCGATCCCCGTGTTATTCGGGCTTGCTTTGGTGGGGTTGTTCCTGCTCTACACCGCTTTGCGCTACGCACCGATCATCGGACGCATCTTTGAGGAAAAGCCCCTCTTCCTTCCTCTTAGACTCGCACCCTCAACGGATGGCGAAGATGTGCGGTTCGTCACGAAGGACGGTCTGACGCTCGCCGGGATCTATCACCGCGCGACAACGCGCTCGCGAATCGGCGTCTTGGTTTTTTGCCATGAGTATTTGAGCGATCGTTGGAGCTTCGCGGCCTACGCGGGTCCGCTTCGTTCGTTGGGTTTCGACGTCTTCTCCTTCGATTTCCGAAACCACGGCCGAAGCGAGAGCGATCCCGACTATCGACCGTTGCAGTGGGTCACCGACCACGAGGTCCGCGATCTGAAGGCCGCTCTCGGTTACCTCCGCTCGAGAGCGGACCATGACGAAGCAGGCTTCGGCCTCTACGGGGTCAGCCGCGGTGGGGGCACCGCCCTTGTGGTCGCCGCGCAGGAGAACGACGTATGGGGCGTGATCACCGACGGTGCGTTTCCGACCTCCGGTACAATGGTCTCGTACATCATGCGTTGGGCCGAGATCTACGTGACGAATTCGTTTCTCTGGAAGTCGATGCCCACAGTCCTCTTCCGTTACGCGGCGTGGACCGGGCGGGTTCGCTCCGAGCGTCGACTGCATTGCCGATTCCCGAGCGTCGAACGCGCGGTGGCCAAAATCTCTCCCAGGCCCTGGCTTATGATCCACGGTGAAAAAGACGCGTATATCGGCACGGATATCGCCAAAAAACTCTTCGAGCGCGCCGGCGACCCGAAAGAGCTTTGGGTTGTGCCCAAAGCCAAACACAACCGCTGTCGAGAAATGCAGCCCGAGGCCTATGCCCAGAGAGTCGCCGCGTTTTTCCGACATTTCGCACCACGTCGGGAATTGTCCCTCGCAGATGCATCCTCCGCGGAATCGCCCTACCAGGAGCGTGCCTCGGATCCGGTCCACAGCCTGAGCGGCTCCGCGATTGGTATCTGACGCCTTCGAAATGCGAGTCGGCCAATTTTTTCGAGCACCTGTGGGGTCGATCCGGAAAAAGACTTCGGGGCGATCCGGGCGCAGTCCGATCTGACCTTAAGGGTTAACGCCGCCACCAATTCCGGAAATCGGTGAACCCGCCGACCGCGAGGGTCGATCCGAAAGGTACGGCGAGCATGTTCGTCCAGATAAAGCGACTCATCGGGCTCCCACTCGCTCTCAAGGCGAGGCGACTGGCACGCACTTTTCTGGACCAAACGGCGAGAGCGGGAGACGTTCAACGCGATCTCCTGCTTTCTAGGATCGCCCGACATG
>JAYVYS010000231.1:0-7767 GCA_043784005.1 Isosphaeraceae bacterium | reverse complement strand
CCCATCCCGCAGACTCCTTTTCCCGTTAAGAACGATCCGCAATCGCAAAAACCGCGAAGTCTCTTGTTCATTCAGGCATGTCCACTATAAATCGCCGCCGGGTGCGACGCCAAGCCGCGACATTCCATAGGGCGGACCGCGGAATGCGGCGCGTCTTCGCGACTCATCCTGCCATGTGTTCACGGATCGATCGAGCAACCGGACCTGGTTCGACCAACCCAAGAAGCAACCCCTTCGGATCGGCGGAAACCCGTGCCGCCTTGACCGAAGTCGTGATTTCGCCATAATCCGCTTCACCTTGAACGTTCGGGGGAACTCCCCGGACGCACGCCGTGCGTGAGGTGACACGACATGACCTGACTTGACTTGAACCTCCACGGAAGGACGTGATCGAGATGTTGAGCATCAAGAAGAGGTCGCGATGGTTCGCGCTTGGCGTGGCCCTCGCCGTTTTAAGCGGTGGTTCGGCCTCCGCCGCCCCGATGTACACGCTGACGGACCTTGGCTTGGCGACGGCTGCCTCGGACCTTTCTCCTCTGCAGAACAGTTCGGCGATTACCTTCGATGCGGCGGGAAATGTCACGCATGGTGGTTCCGGATACTTGCGTGGCGCGATCCAGGCCGGCAACTACGTTGCTCACAGCGTTGGCATGGCTCCGACCACCGGGGACTCGTTCGCCCGCTACGGCACGGTCGGTGGCCCGATGATCGAGATTCACGCCCCAAATTCCTCGTGGAATACGACAGCGTTCGGGCTCAATGCGCAAGGGACGCTCGTCGGGACGACCACCGATGGGCAACAATCGATGTTGGCCTACATCTACACTCCGAAAGACGGTTTCAAGTTGCTCCCCTCTTTCGGAGGAGGACAAGGCGCACCGCTCGGCATCAACGATCTCGGGCAAATCGTAGGATTTAGTACGACGCCCCTTGGATATAGCCATGCGTTTGTCTCTAATGGCGTCCAGTTGACCGACCTTAACACGCTTATTGCGCCGGGATCAGGCTTTCTGCTCGATAATGCGACGGCGATAAACAGCCTTGGCCAGATCGTCGGACAAGCTGAGGACGCTCAGCTCAAGACGCATGAGTACATACTAACGCCGACTGCTAACCCCGTGCCCGAGCCCACCACACTTGCATTATTTCTGATCGTCACTTTTGGGGCTGCGGCGCGGGGGCTTGTCAGACGCGGGAGGAAATGTGTCGGCGGATGTGACCAGCCTTCCATGAATGGTTGTACACAGCCCCGCTCGACATGGACGTGATTTTGACTTTTCACGATTCCAGAACCCCCCCCGATCCGACGTGTGGCTTGGTTCAAGGCAGCCTGCGTCGGAGTATACAAAGGAGTGATCGCGCCCGCCGCCGGGTGCTTACCTAATCGCCGCCACCGCCACCCGGCGATTTCAAGCCGCTCCAACGCCGAAGCGGACCCTAGCGCGGCTTTACCGCGAAATCAAGACAAACCACGATCACGGAACGTTCCGCGATGGAACGGGAACACGACGAAGCGGGTTCGACGGACGAACTTGGCTGGCTTCGTGAAATTGTCAGAGGTACCGATTTGGCACTATGGGCACTCGGATGGAACTCGGACGCCCGTCCCGGCACGGACGTCGTATTTCCTCCGGAGCAGACTCCCATGGCGAAGAGAAACACGAGACGTCGCGGCCTATCCCTATTGGTCAGCGAGCTTGAGAAGCGGACTCTCCTCGCGAGTGCGACCTGGTACGGCAGCCAGGCCGGCGGGGGAGCTGTCCCGGCGGACATGACCGGTGCGACAATCGGCGTGGGACCGGACGGCCTGACGGATAACTTGTTGATTCTCAACGGGTTGGATTCGTTGCAACAACTCGCCGGAGTGAGACTTACGGACTCACGCGGCGGCGTTTGGGGCTATGGGCTCGATCCGTCGACCGTTTCAACCGCTACTCAGCCCCCTACACCACCGCCAGTAACGATCGGTGCCGGTTCGATCGCGGTTGTCCGTGATGTCCTTTCGACAACCGCCGCGCTTTATGTGAATCCCACCACGTTCCTCGTCAATCCAACGAATCAAACATCCCAAAATGTACAGTACGACCCGTCCACGGGGAACGCCGCCCCTTCAAAGTTCACTCTGAACAACGGCGACCAACTGTCCCTCTCGGTTACGTATTGGTCTGCGTCACAGAGTTCGTATTCCCACGAGAGTCTTTCCCCTGTCACTGTCACCAATGCTCAGCCATCAACAACCGTTTCTCCTACGGCGGCTGAACTAATGCCGACGTTCTCGGTGGGCGCGCATCCCTACATAACGGGGTCCTGGACGCAGAACAACACAAACTACCTGGGATGGGTCCATATCACGCTACCCGTGACTTCCGATGTTGTCTCCGGTGCTGTGCTGACCGACGAGGCGGGGTTCGCCTGGGGCGAGGGGTCGTACAGCACGGCCGCTTCAGCAAACGCCAACCCGGTTACGTTCGGCCCGTTAACCAAAACAGCGAACGGCGCAAACACGGATTTCGCCTTTCCACCGACCCGCAACGAGAACGGTTCAACGATGACGTTGCGCCTCTTGCTGTCCAACGGCGACACGGATGTGGAGCAATTCAAGGGAGGGTTTTCCGACCCGATTTTGACGGTCCCCTCCATTCCGGGCGGCACCAATCCGGTCCCCGCGTCGAATAATTCGTCGGACGGCCCAGACGCTTCCAACCTCCAAAATGCCATCGATCAAAGTAATACGTTGGGTGGAACGATCGTCTTGAGCGGCAACTATTACCTGAATACGCGATTGTTCATCCGCAAGTCGGTCACCATCACCTCAACCGCGGGTGCCACTCTCACGTTTGTTCAATCGACGCCGACCGCGCTGTGGCTCACTCCTATCACCATCAGTAGCGACAACGTCACCTTGGACGGGCTGACGATCAAATTCGCCAATTCCAGCCTCGCCTGGGATTTCTCTCAGGGAGTAAGCCAACAGGCCGTTATCAATGCGGCTCCTGTTCCGACTTCTGGTAACACCGTGTTGAGCTATTATAACACAGACCACTCGTCAAATTCGAACTCGGGGTTTCCCATCCGCCCTTACCGTGTGGGCATTTCGATCACAAACACAACCATCACCGGTCCCGCTTCGCCTCCCACTTCGAATGCTTTTCAAACGACAGACACGGACACGAGCTACAATGAATATTTCGGAACTGTTAACAACTATCACCGTGTTTATGCATCGGTCAATTCGCTCGACCTGGAGAACGTCGTGTCCGGGACATTGTCCGGCGACACGGTGACCGGCGGCCGGATCATCTTCAGTGGCGGCCCGTGGACCGTGACGTCGAACAAAGTTCGCGGTGCCGTTAGCGGCACGCTCAATGAGGATGCCTTCGAGGTTGCCGGCAGGGTCAACGACCTGGTTTTGCAAAGCAACAACGTGAGTCAGGCAGACCCCAACGGTCGGATGTTCCGTTTCTTCGCGATCGATGGTAAAGCGGCGGTTAGCTACAACGCCGTGATCGACACGAACACGATCCAAGGCAACGTCGGCATTCTTCCCTACGATGACGCTCCGACCGATCAAGGCGTATTTCAGCCGTTTTTCCCCAGCCCCAACTTTCCCGAGCTGACCCTCACGGAATCCTACGGCACGCTCTTCGAGGGGAAGCCGCTGGCCGTCTCCGGGAGCCCTACGACTGACTCTCCTCAGATCCCGAACAAAAATACGAACGGCTACATTCTCGTCATTCCGGCGACGATTCTCGGGCAGACGATTTCCGTTTTGCCCGGCGACGTCGTGTCGGTGCTCTCGGGACGTGATCCCGGCCATGAGTCCGACCTGACCATCTACTGGGGAGACTACGCCGGCCAGTTCCGGCGCGTCGCCCAGGTCTTGCCGTCAGTCATGCCGGGAACCATCGTTCTCCTGATGGATCAGCCGATGCCTCTTGACCCCTCTCCGACGACAGGATACGTGATCTCGGTCACGCGCGGGCATGTCGGCGACGTCTTCAGCAACAACCATCTCGACATCAGTGGAACATATTCCGTCGGGATCAAACTGTCGGGCAATAACTTCGGCAATCAGATCATCGGCAATGTCATCACCGGCGGCGATCAGCTCAATCGGAACGCTTCGGGTGTCCTTATTGGAGGCGAAGCGTTCGAAGTTGACTCCAGCACGACCAACAATAACCTCTCGAATTTGCCCGAAAAGTTCACGCAAACGCTCTCGCTCGGCACTATTGTCGAAGGCAATACGTTCAAGAACAGTGTTGGCGGGGGCTTCATCGGTCTCTTGAACACGGCAAACGGCCCGTTCCAGGCCTCGATCAAAGGTAATGGAGGAGGATCGCTCCCCCAGATCGCGGTCAGCGCCGAACGCACCTATATGACCGCCTCGGTGGCGAATAACACCTGGATGTGGGACATGAATTTCGGCAAGCTGGCCAACCCGGCTTATCGGACTGTGGGCGACGGCACGATCTTCCCCGTGTTAAAGCCGTTGACGATCGGGACGTTTGACAACAAGATCCACAGCGATGATGCGAACATTTATGTAAATAGTGCAAATACGATCACGTTTAATCCATCGCCGACATTTGGAAACAGCGCGAGCACGCTTTACGAAGGTCCCGCGGGTTTCGTGGACCCGATTCAGGTCGTGGTTTCCGTGCAAGGAAACCGTTACCTGCTACCCGACCCCAACTCGATGCCCTGGCTGCCAACGGGAACGCCTCTACAGCCCAAAACCGTGATCGTGTCGGCCATCGTCAACACGCTGGCGTACGGCAACGGTGCCGTTACTCACGACACCTCGCTCGTCGCGAACGGCGCGGTCGTACTCCAGGCCCCGCAGGCGATCATGGTCGGACAGGACAACCAAGATCTCGTCGGCAGCAACTCCAGGACATCCATGGGCGTCGTCGTTCCCTCCCTTCCCGACAGGATTCAGGATCTTCACATCGCGCTGACCGGGCTCACTTCCACTCAACAAATCAGCAATATTACCATCAAACCTTACGGTGGCGGCGGGGACATTGAATACGATGCAGTCGCGCCGGCCACGTCGGGAAACATCCAAGCCATCTTCAAGGCCAGTGGGGCGACCTCTGGCGACCTTTTCTTCCAGACTTTCAATAATCCGAACGACTACCCTCAAGAACGGCACGACATCGGCTACAACGCGCCGTCCAGTACTTATAATGACCATTACGACATCATTGTGAATTATTCCGGCTCATCGACGCCAACGCAGAACATGAGCGTAAACGCCGTGATGTTTGATCCGACGCTTCAGAGCACTCCTACCGCGGCTGCCGTCGTCCCCGTCGTCGTGAATCAAGCGAGTTTCGTGAAGACCGACGCGACCACGCAGGGGTCATGGAAAGGGGTCTATGGCTCGCAGGGAAACGATATCGCGCTGGACACGAGCGTTACCTCGCCACCTCTCCCATCCTACGCGACGGTGACGGTGACGAATGCGGGGCTGCATACTTGGAATGGTGCGACGGCACTTCCACCGGCGTTGCAGAAGTCGGCCATGGGATCGACGGACCGGATCGCATCCACATGGTACTCGGCAGGAGGGGTCGGGTCGAGTTTTTCGATGGATGTGCATCTTACGGACGGTCTATCCCATCAAGTCGCGTTCTATGTTCTGGACTGGGACAATAAAAGCCGGAGCGAGACGATCAGCGTTACCGACGACTCGAATGGGTCGGTCCTGGATACACGGTCGTCGATCACCGGTTTCTCGAATGGTGAGTATCTGGTATGGACCGTCTCGGGAAACGTGACTTTTACCGTCACCCTCATCAGTGGTGACAACGCGGTGGTCAGCGGATTGTTCTTTGACCCGCCACAGGTCGGGCCGAGCGTGAATTACGTTAAGACGGACACCGTCACACAAGGGAACTGGAAGTCGGTCTATGGCGCGGATGGATACAACATCGCAGGAGATCCGAGTGGACAAGGCCCCAACCCTCTACCTTTCGGAACAGTGACCATTGCCTCGTCACCAACGACTCCGGGTCCGGGGTCGTGGAATCAAGCCGGGCCGCCCAACAGTTATGAACTGCTACTCTCCGGGTCAACCGATCGAACGGGACTCACATGGTATGCGAGTGACACCCTTTCGTTCGACGTTCATCTCACGGATGGGCTCACTCATCAATTCGCGCTATACGTAGTGGACTGGGACACGATGAACGCTCGATCCGAGACGATTCAAGCCGTCGACGACGGGTCAGGCGCGATTCTTGATACGCGACAGGTCGATCATTTTTCACACGGAATGTATTTGGTTTGGAACGTGAAGGGAAATGTCACATTCAACGTTAAGAAAGTGGCGGGGAATAACGCGGTGGCCAGCGGGTGGTTCTTCCGCTGAGGACAACGGGGGGCGTAGCGCTTTTCCAGGCCAATGCCCGGACCACGTTCAAACGGCCAAGCCCTTTTGATCACCGACGCCCGTCCCTCACGATGGTTTTCAGAGGCCGACTGCCGAGCCTTTCCCGATAGTATTGAAAGAGGGACCGGGCTCGATGATTGGGGCTCAAACCGTCGTCGTCTCGTCGCGATGCGTCATGAACCAAACACGACGCCACTCGGGAACAGAGGCTCGTGGTATCCCCCACAATGCTCTTTGACAATTCACAATCCGAAGACATCGCATCCGCATTCGGGCGCGCTCTGCGATCACGGCAAACGATAACACAATTCTCCAGAACGAACCCAACGGCAATCTGTACGGGCAAAATGCCGCGACGCGAGGCCCCGAACGAACCGAATCGCTCCGACCAGAGAATCTGGGTCGAGTGGAATGGCTCCAAGGATCTCTCCAAGACTTCCCCGAACAAAGCCAATCGCGGGTTTGGGGCCGAGAGCGGTCGAATCCCGAAACGAAGCCAACGCGCTCGGGGCTTCTGAATTCAAAGCGAAGAACGTGCCGACGACCGCCAATCCGCCAGCGCCGAACGAACCCGTCGTTCCGTTTTGTTTGGCTCGCTCGCCGGATCGACTCTCCCCGACCGCCATCCGACCCGGTGGACATGGACTCGATGTCGAATGCCTTGGCGACCTCGCCTTGACCGTTTTTTCCATGCTTCGTACACTCCGCGACGAATGCGGTCGGTTCCGAGGAGACGGTCCGACTTCGTTGGAACGAGACGTCGCCAAGGATGCGGAGTCACGACGTGGGCATGAGCGGACCAGCATTGCCCCCCCTGCCCGCTCGCGTATGGAATGCCTGGCGTCGTCGCGGGACGGGCTACCTCTGGCACAAGGCCCTGCGCCGAACGCTCGGTCGCTGGCCGGCGTGGAAGCGCCGGCTGATTTACCGAGATCCCAGGAATTACTGGACCCTCCGCGGCGGCGAGGAATACTTCCACGAGCAGGAAGGCCAGGCCGTACGCACTTCACGCTCGCAATGGCTTGCCGGCCGGATCGCGTCCTATCAACCCACGTCGATTCTCGAAATCGGCTGCGGCTATGGCAAACAGCTTCGGACCCTTCGAGAGCGGCACGACGTTCCCATGGTGGGCCTCGATTTCAGCCCCAGCCAACTCGGCCTGGCGCGGAGCTACCTGGAGGGGATCGACCGCGTCGAACTCGTTCTCGGCTCGGGGCTCTCCCTTCCCTTCCCCGACAAAGCGTTCGACCTGGTACTGACCTCCGCCGTGATCCTTCACAACCCGCCCGCCGCCGCCGAGCGAATCCGCCGCGAAGTCCTCCGCGTCGCCCGGCGGTTCGCCGCGCATAACGAGGACACCGATACCT
>JAYVYS010000230.1:0-2738 GCA_043784005.1 Isosphaeraceae bacterium | reverse complement strand
CATCGTGCCGAGGATTCGGATCTCTCTGACAAGCGCGGGACGCTCGGCCTTGATGGCTTCAAAGTGACCCCGGAATCGTTCGCCAATCGCGCGGCCACGGTCCAGCAGGTCGTCTTCTTCGATTGTCTCGACAGTAGCCATTCCGGCCCGGCATGCGATCGGGTTGCCGCCGAAGGTACTTGCGTGCATCCCCGGCTTCAATGACGCGGCCACCTCGGTTTTCGCGATCATGACCCCCGCCGCGACCCCGCTCGCCAACGCCTTGGCACAGGTCAAAATATCAGGGGTCAACGCTTGGTGTTGATAAGCGAACCATTCGCCCGTCCGTCCCATGCCGGTCTGAACCTCGTCAAGAATCAGTAAAACGCCTTTCTCGTCACAGATCTTGCGGAGACCAGGGAGATAGTTTTGTGAAGGAATGTTGATGCCGCCTTCGCCTTGGATCGGCTCCACCATCACCGCGGCGGTCTGATCGTCGATGGCCGACGCGATGGCGTCGAGGTTATCGTAGGGGACGTAGACGAATCCGGGGAGCATCGGTTCGAAACCGGCGTGGTACTTCGGCTGCGCCGTGGCGGTAAGCGCGGCATACGTCCGGCCATGAAAGCCGCCCTCCGCTGTGATAATCTTGAATCGACCCGAGTTCGACCCATGAACACGTGCTAGCTTGATTGCCGCCTCGTTGGCCTCGGCACCGCTGTTACAAAAGAAGCACTGGCCGTGGAACGATCGCTCGGAAAGCATCTGAGCGAACGCGCCCTGCGACTCCATATACCAGGTGTTCGGCACATGAATCAGTTGCCCCACCTGGTCGCGTACTGCTTCGACCACTCTGGGGGGACAGTGCCCCAACAAGTTACAGCCCCAACCCGGGAAGAAGTCGAGATATCGATTCCCCTCGGCGTCCCAGATCAACGAGCCTTCACCCCTGACGAGCGCCACGGGGTAGCGGCGGTAGTTAGGTATCACGAACTGTCGGAACTGATCGATCGTCTCGGTCGAGCTTTGCTGCGCCAGTTGACTCAAGTTTGAAACTCCCTGCCTTTTCAGCCATCAGTTCTGAGCGAGAATGAGACGACCGTCAATGTCTTGCGGAGACCGGAGTATGTGCCTGATTCATTTGCGAGAGGCCCGGCAAAACGATCTCGGTTCCCGTGCCTCGGTCGGTGTACATTTCGAGCAGTAACGAATGCCTGAGACGCCCATCAATGATATGCGTCTTGCGGACCCCGGCCTCAAGGCTCGTAAGGCAGGCCTCGACCTTGGGGATCATCCCCTTGTCGATCACCTTGCGGTCGATCAGGCTCTTGACGTCGTCGGGGGTTAGACTCCGGATCAGGCTTTCCGGTTCGTTTCGGTCGAGAAGGATTCCCGGAGTGTCGGTCAAGAAGACAAGTTTCTCGGCCCGAAGTGCCATCGCGACCGCCGCCGCCGCCGTGTCGGCATTGACGTTAAGCAATTTGCCATCGTCGTCCTCGGCCAGCGAGGGCAGAATTGGCACCACTCCGGCTAGACAGAGATTTTCGATCGGAGTGACGTCTACCTCGGTCACTTCCCCGACACGCCCCAGGTCGATCGCGGGGCCGTCGGGTCCCGGGAGTGTAAGGCGGCGGCCATAGAGGCATTGATGGGTTTTGTAATGTAGTCCGGACGCCCGCCCGCCAAATTTATTGATATGGCGTTCGATATCGGCGTTGATCTCTTCGGCGAGCACCCGCGCGACGATTTCGAGGGTCGCGTCGTCGGTATACCTTCGACCTTGCACAAACCTCGCGGCGAGCCCGGCGCGTTCCATGGCGTTTGTGATCGCCTTGCCGCCGCCGTGAACCACCACCGGTCGCATCCCGACCGTCTGCATGAAAACAACGTCGACAAGCAAGGCGCGGAGGGCATCTGGGTCCTCCATCACCGAACCGCCGAGCTTGATCACGGTAAACCGTCCGTGGAACTTCCGGATGTAGCCGAGAGCCTCGATCAGGACATCCGCCTTGCGGATCGCTTCTTCATGCACGTCGAAACCCTCACTCGCAAGGCAGGCTTGTCTCTGACGGATGACCAAACCGTTATTGTTTCGTATCGCCCATGCCTTTGTAAAGTACCCACCATTCCGGGGCGGAAAGATTGCGGAGCGGCGTTAAGCGAGCGATCCAGAATCGTAAACGAACCGCTGAGATCGCCGAGCCCGCGGAGAGAAAATCAGCAAAAGCCCGAGAGAAAGTCCGGGCATGACAAATCATGGACCGGGCGTTGCCACTAAAAAAAGCGATGCGAACGAAAACGAACTGCCGGCTTCGTTTGGGGACCGTCGATCTCGCCGTGTTTCACGGTGACAGAGTGGTATCGGCTTGCTCTGAAAATCCCCCCATCAACAGGAGTGGTGCCCTCAAAGTTTGACTTCGGGTTCGTTTCGGGAGCGACTTAACTCACTCGAAAAAGCCCGGGATGCCCTCAAAGTTTGACTTCGGGTTCGTGGCTCATGTCCCCCCATTGGTGGGGTCGTAGCGTGTCGTCCCCGTAGGGTGGGCATCGCCCACCATCCTAAGACTATGCCAGTAAGTCAGTTGCGTGGTGGAAGATGCCTACCCTTCGGGATGCGAAGCGGAGCTGGCTACCAAGAAGAGAACATGAGCCGGGTTCGTTTCGGGAGGGTCCAGCCTTATGAGAAAGGGCCTGGGATGCCCTCAAAGTTTGACTTCGGGTTCGTTTCGGGAGCGCCCAGCCTCAAGAGAAAATGCTCC
>JAYVYS010000229.1:0-15305 GCA_043784005.1 Isosphaeraceae bacterium | reverse complement strand
AAGGATCGCCGAGAGATTCGCTATGACTGAGCCGAGAATCGAGACGCAGAGCGCGATGGACGGGTATCCCATTCATGTCGCGGTCTGGCCTGCGGCGAGCCCGTTGCGCGGTCGGGTCGTGATCATCCATGGGGTTCAGAGTCACGGCGGATGGTATCACAACCTCGGTCGGATTCTCTCGGAGTCGGGTTACGAAGCCCACTTTCCGGATCGTAGAGGCTCGGGAGCCAATACGAAGGATCGGGGCGATACTCCTTCCGCGCGGCGGTTGATCGACGATGTGGCCGAGCGCCTCCGCGAGCTTCGCGAACGTGATCCGAAGGTCCCGATCGTGCTCGGGGCGATCAGTTGGGGAGGAAAGACCGCGATCATCACGGCCGCGCATCATCCGGAACTGGTCGATGCCCTCGCTTTGGTGTGTCCCGGACTTCAGCCCCGTGTCGGTGTCACAAAAGGCGAACGCCTGCGCATTGCATGGGCCTATTTGACCAATCGTAGCAAAGTATTTCCGATTCCGCTGAACGACCCGGCGCTCTTCACGGGGGAGCGGAAGGGGCAGGAATTCATCGCTGCTGACCCACTCGGCCTTCGATCGGCGACGGCTGGCCTCCTTGCCGCGAGTACATTCCTGGATCGGATGGTGCGGTCGGCGTTGCCTCGGGTCCTCTTGCCTACTTTATTGATGCTCGCAGGCCGAGATCGGATCGTCGACAATCCAAAAACACAGGCCGCGTTTGATCGAATCCCAAGTACGATCAAGCAGGTGATCACTTATCCCGAAGCCCATCACACATTAGAATTCGAGCCCGACTCCGACCGCTATGCGCGCGATCTGATCGCCTGGTTCGATCAGGTTCTGCACGTGAACCTTTGAGCCGCCTCAAGTCTCCGATCCTGAGGAAAAGGAGCATTTGAATGGTCGGCAAGACCACACGCGAACTGAGGCGGAAAAGCGGGGAGTCAAACGTGCCAGCAACAAACACCACCGCCACCAACTTAAGCGCGCACTCGCCGAGAACCCGGACGACGCCGCGAACGACACGCCCGATGTGGGCCGACATCGTTCGGCGGAGTTTAACGAATTCGATCGCGAGGCGAGGCGAAAGCCCACGGTCGAATGAGTCTAATCATTCTCCAGTTCGAGCGGCCTTCGAAGTCTCTGTCTTCTCTGGAAAATGACTTTTCACGGTTTTGAAGGCTCCGACGGCTCGATCGATCAGTGTATCCGTCAGGTCGGCCGAGAATCCTTCGACGATCACAACGTCGGTCCCTCGGCGCTCGACAGCGAAGATCGTTCCGAGATGGGGTCTTCGGATGGAGTCTGGAAAGACTTCGGGGTCCGGGATGGATTCACCCATTTTCGTTGTCTGAAAGCGTATGTAGGCTTCGAGAAATTCAAAGGAATCCTTGGCACTATCCCAGGTCGTGAACCAGACTAGCCCAAGTTTTCCTTCCGGACTGTCGAAGACCGCGAACTGATCTCCGTCCCACCCCGCGGCGGCACTCTTACCCCGGTGACGTCGCAGCAGTACGCCGAGTTGCATCTCTCCCACCACATTTCGTCCAAGTTCTTTCCACTCGGTGCCGGCATCGAGCTTGCCGAGGTCGATGGCCGTGGGCGCATCGGGATCGCTGGAATATTTCTCGGGGTGAAGGATTTGCTCCGTCGAGAGCGGTGGGTTCTTATAAGCCCGGTTCAATGCGTCCCAGCCACCGTCATTGGTGAGTCTTGCACAGAACACCAGTCCCCGAAAGTAGGGGAAAATCATCGACTCGGAGAGGATGACCGGGGCTTCTCTCAGACTCTTTCCACCGGCTAACGACATGAACGGCATCATTAATCCGAACATTCGGTCCAGGTTCGAGGCGGGAACCTGCGAAATTACCGTCCCGTCCCAGTCATTCATCTGAGCGCCTAGCATCGTCAGGGTCGCCTCACCTTCGACCAGGGCCGACAACGCAAGTTGGCGGTCGTCGTCGTTTTTGATTCCCTTTTGCATGGCGTCGATGTCAAAGTTCTGATCAGCGAGTGCGTGAGTCAGTTCATGGGCGATCACGGTCTTGTTTTCATCTTTGTCAAATCCAGACTTTTTACCCATCAATCGTTCCAGAAACGTCGGCGCTTTCTTGTTCTTTTCCTCAGACTCTTTAATGAGATGCATGGTTTTGGTCTTGGTGTCATAAAACGCCGCGATCTCTTCCGAGTAGACATTGACCATTGCCTCTTTGAGCTTGAAATTCTTAGGAAGAAATCCAATTGCTTTCATGCCTAGCTCGCCTGCGCGGAACTCGCCGGGCGTCATCTCGTTGTCGATTTCCTTGACGAGGACGTTGCGAAGCTCCTCGCGCGCGGTCACGTCGCGCTTGACCTCGGTTTTGAATGGGACTTTTCTCATCCCCGGCAAGAGCTTCTCGAAGGCCCGTTTATACCGAATCACGGCTTCGGTGGTGTCACCCTGATCCGCCAGGGCATCGCCCTCAGCGAGGAGTGCCTTTCCGGCCTTAATACCGTCTCGGAGGTCGTCCGCTTGAACGCTCGGGACGACGGGCAGTAGCATGACGAACCCGAACGCGACGATCACACGGACCCGATCGGTGCCAAGCATGAAAACTTTCCTTTGGTTGGTGCCGCGGGCGGAAACGGACTGCTGCGGAGCGGAGTCATCGGGAAAATATCACGGTCATTGGAGATTATTTCGTCGTTTTCCGCTCGGATTTCACAGGAAACGTGAGCAGCAGCTTTGCCGCCTTGATCTTCAATTCCTTCTCGTCGCGAGGACCGCCCCGAGTCTTCATGGTGTTCTTCAGCGACTCCGTCAGTCGAAGAAGGATCGTGGTTTCAGGGAACCCGCTGATTCGCATCAAGTCAACGTCGGTCTGAGGCACCCTACGCGAGGGAGCCAAACGATCGATCCTCTTGTAAGTGTTGACAACATCAGGACCTGGATCTTTTCCATATTGCAAGCAGAGTCGCTCGATCTCAGCGACGGCAAGTTCGTTCGGCATATTGAGGGCTTTTCGGAGATCCTCGCGAAACGACGTCCTGCTGTTTTTCGAGCGGTCGAGTTCCTCTTCGAGTTGCATCGCACGGACTTGAGGTTTCAGAGCCGAGAGAAATTTTTTCTCGGCGGCCTTTTGCTCCGCCTCGCGCTCGATGTCGCGAAGAATATCTTCGTTGCTCACGACGGCGGGTTTCGGAGCAGGCTTGACTACCTCCGCGAGAAGGCTGGGATCAATATCTTTGGAACCCTCGGACGAATGCGGCTTCGCGGTGGCGGATGCCGGTTTATCGATCGTCGGGTTTGGGGGCTCAAGATCAAACGGAATCACGCGAGCAAGAGGCTTGATGTTGGTCGCAATGGCCTTCTCGTTCGGAAACTCAAAGGGCGAGACTTCATTTTGGTAGCTCGTCGCTTCGGTCATATCGTTTTTTGTGAGTGCGTCATCGTCCGTTCCGGGCTTAGGCTTGGCCACTTCCTCCGGCGCGGGTGCCGTCGAACCGTCCTTTGAAGGGGTCCGCGCGTCGCCGGCACGTACGATGATTTTTCCCTCAGTTCCCGTCATTTCCGGAGTGTTCGTCTTGGGAGAGTCGGCGACCTGAGTTGACGTTCGAGGAACGAGGTAGCGGACGGGGTCCGTTCGACGGAACGAGACGATCGACAGAGCGATCATGAGGATGATCGCGGACGGGGTCAGCCGAACGAGCAAGCCGCGATGCGAATGTTCCTGGATCAGAACCAGGGGAGCGGCCGGCTCCGTAGGCGTCGGCCGTCTCGCAAGATCAGGGATCGTCGGATCGATCGCCGTTTCCACCACATTCGACACCAACTCGGCATCGTCGAAGGAAAAATCGGACGGTTGGCTCATCCCGGAATCCCTCGTTACGTTGACGACGCCCTTCCGTTAGGCGACACACGGTATCTTAAGAAACAACATCGTGTGATTCCAATTCCCGCGAGACGCCAAAGCCCCATCTTAACCGAAGCGATCGAGGAAGGCACACACGACTTCTCGGCCATGTTTCTTCGAAGCCCTCAAACTTGAGTCGAACCCGGTCCGCCGTCTGGACAATTCGACGCAACTTCCTACCATCGATAACGATCGATCAGTGCCAAACGCGACCACCCGGAGGTTTCCGCCTTATGACGCCTCGCGAAGTTGCCCTGACTCGCGTGCGATCCCAAGAACTTTGGGACGTGGTCGTGATCGGCGGAGGGGCCACTGGCCTGGGCTCGGCAATCGACGCCGCGACCCGTGGATACCGCACCCTTTTACTCGAAGCTCATGACTTCGCTAAAGGGACGTCCAGTCGAAGCACCAAACTTGTCCATGGCGGCGTCCGCTATCTCGCTCAAGGACAAATCACTCTCGTCCGAGAGGCCTTGAGGGAACGCGGGAGGCTCCTACGAAATGCTCCCCACCTCGTCCATAAAAAGGACTTCCTGATCCCCGCATATCGGCGCTGGGAGCGGCCCTATTATGCGCTGGGACTCTGGCTCTACGACCGACTCGCCGGCCGGCTCGGGCTGAAGCCGTCGCGCATGGTTGATCAGCAGGAGGCCCTTCGTTTGGTGCCGACTCTGGAACCGGCAGACCTTCAGGGAGGCGTGGTTTATCAAGACGGTCAGTTCGACGATGCTAGACTCGCCATCGCACTTGTCAGGACATTCGACGATCACGGCGGAACCGCGTTGAATGCGCTGGCCGTGACAGGTTTCGCAAAAAACGCCGCCGGGAGGGTCGTCGGCGTTCTGGCCCGGGATAACGAGACGGGTGAGGCTTTCCAGATCGCCGCGCGCGGCGTGATAAACGCGACGGGTGTTTTCGTGGATCAGCTTCGCAGGATGGACGAACCGGGAGCCGCGTCTCTGATCGCACCGAGTCAGGGCACACACATTGTCCTGGAACGCGCGTTTTTGCCGGGAGAGACCGCCGTTCTCGTTCCAAAGACCGACGATGGCCGCGTCATTTTCGCGATCCCTTGGAACAATCACGTGATCGTGGGCACAACGGATACCGCCGTGAAGGAGACCTCCATCGAGCCCCGTCCACTGCCTGAAGAGGTTGACTTTCTGCTCAGGCACGCAGGCCGATATCTGACGCGTGATCCAAAACGCAAAGATGTACTCAGCACCTTCGCAGGTCTTCGGCCGTTGATCTCGCAAGGAAAGCAGCGCTCAACTCGAAGTTCGTCGATCAGCCGCGAACATGCGGCGATGGTCTCGACATCCGGGATTGTCACGATCACCGGAGGAAAATGGACGACCTATCGGCGAATGGGAGAGGACGCCGTCGACCTCGTCGCGCGATCCGCTGGGCTCCCGAGCCGTCCCAGCAGCACCGCTGACTTACGCCTTCATGGCTGGACGGAAATGAAACGCGACGACGGCCTTCAAACCTACGGGGCGGACGCCGAAGCGGTCGCCAAGGTCTTGCGGGAGCGCCCGCACTGGGACGAGCCGATCCATCAATCTCTTCAATCCTATCGACTCGGTGAAGCGGCCTGGGCGGTTCGTGAGGAAATGGCGAGGACGGTTGAGGACGTGCTTGCGCGTCGGATGAGGGCGCTCTTTCTCGATGCGAAGGCCGCGATCGAGATCGCGCCGAAGGTCGCGGCGATTTTAGCGGACGAACTTGGACGAAATGCGGCCTGGGTTGAAAGCCAGATCAAATCATTCGAGGATGTAGCCAAAGGTTACAGCCTCTGAATCGCTGAGCAAGCCGCCGAAATGGTGTTCGTCGTGATCAAAACTCGCGGTTATCGGGAACCAGAGCATGTACGTCCCCAAGTCCGGAAAACTTACCGATCGGGGGCCAGGATTCGTCGAGGGTCGGTCGTTCATTTACCGCGTCCGACGGACTCTCGCCGGGACTTGACTTGCTCCGCGGTGTTTTCCGAGTCCTGTTGGATCAACCCGAATATAACAGCGCCGCCCGTCGCGCCAAGGAGCGCTCCTCCAACAGTGAAGATCTTCAAAATCGTTGGACCGTGCAGCGCCCCTGGAAACTCTGCCCCAAGGAGTTGTTGGCAAAGATACCCGAGCAAACCGCCGATCGGGGATGTGATCAAGAGCCCGGCCATCGGGTTCACGAGCCGAAATCCGAACAGTTTTTGCCCGAGCCAGATCACCAGTAGACATAAAGCAACCCCGAATGCCCCACCGAGGCCGATGATGACCATGGGAAATTCCCCGACGACGGGGAGACTCACGGTGAGCCCCGCTGCGAGACCGAAAGCCGTTCCGTAAAGGCCTGCCACTGTCAAGACTGCTGGGCTCCGTAGTTCCGGGCCTCCAAGCTCGGGCACCCCCAACTCTTCGAGCAATCCCAGAACCCTGTGGATTCCCGGACCCGTGAATTCGGCTTTTCCCGCTATCGAGAGTATCCGAAGTTGGCAACCGAACTTTGTGGGAACCTCCGTCGCGTAGTGGAGGTCGCTGACGGGGCAAGCGAAGAAGCGGTCGCCGAGAGTGAAAAAAGTGTTCGAGACATGACAGTGCTCAAAGTAAACCCAGCGTTTGACCGGGTCGATGATGATCCGCTTCAAGCGACCCGTGATTCCGCGCCGTTCGGCGATGATGCAGCGTTCCCGGACATCCCCGGTCGGCCAGCCGTCCGGAAGAAAGGCGGGGTCTTCATCCGCGACGCTTTGTTTTTGAGTGCGGAAAAGTAACACCTGGAACGCTCCCGGGAAGCGGTGCAGAAAGTGGAGCGCGACCCGCTCTTTCCGGTGTATTCGTGTCGAATGCATTGATATTCTGTGAAATGACGACGATCAATACGGCCCCTCCCCTACGAGTTCCCCGTCTCCTCTGTTTCCCAGCCTTCGATAGAGGTCTTGCGGGATCGTGTTGTGAAGAAAGCGAATTGAACCATCTCCGAACATGAAATTCGCGCCGCCGGGATGGCGGCTCGCGAAGCCTCCGACAATCTCAATCGTGGTCAGGGCGATCGCCCCGTTGATAGGGGTTCCAGTGTTCCGCAGCGTCGCGTTCGTCCCGGAAATCCATCCCAGGTCGAGATCGGTCGTGAGCTTCTCTCCCACCAAAATCGTCGTTGAGGAACCGTCGGGGATATCGGCGTATGTGACATGGCTGTTGAGAAAGAAAACACCATGGTTATCGACGTCGATCGGCGCTTCAACCTCGTGGTGGCACGCGGCATAGCTCGCGGCCGCGATCCCTCTTACCAGTCCATTGGACCGATCCGACATGCACCTAAGCGAGTTGATTCGGGTCGTCGCCGCAGTCCGATTCACGGGATCATACACCGATAAGTCGGTGTTCATCGTGCGCGAGATCGAACTCTGTTCCAAGTAGGGAAGCAATTGGACGATCCAGCCGATGTGCACACCATCGGGCGTGTTGTGGATCGGGCCTCCTGGATTCACAACCCCCGAGGGAAAGGTATGGTACGAGGTCTCATAATTCTGCAACGCCAGGGCGATCTGTCTCATGTTGTTGATGCAGCTTGATCGCCTGGCCGATTCACGGGTCGCCGCGATCGCCGGTAGCAACACACTGATCGTCACCACGATGATCGTGAGCGTGACGAGCGATTCGATGATGGTGAACGCTCTGAAACGAGACCTTCGACGTGACATACTCATCGTATCCGCCTCATTGACAGAGCTTTTGAATACCGACACCGCCACGCCGCGCGACGAATCAGAACGAGTCATCGCTGACGAGTTCACCATCCGCGCGATTGGCCAGCCGTCTAAAGACGGTCGAGGAGATCGAGCTTTTGAGGAACTTCACCGAGCCGTCACCAAACAGGAAGTTGGACCCGCCGGGATGAGCGCTTCCGAACCCCCCCACCGCGGTCTCGCCTTCGTTCGCGCTATTCTTACCGACGGGCTTGGCGTCGGCGGGCTCGTCATCGTCGACCATCACCGGAATGTTACGGCCTCCGAGAGCGCTGTTGAAGTTGATAGCCGTACCGGCGTTTCGAAGTGTCCCCCTTGTGCCGGACATCCAGCCAAGCTCCGACCCATCGCGGCGTTTTTCTCCGACGAATAGCGTATATGAACTGCCATCGGTGATATCTTCATACCGCGTATGACTGTTGAGGTAGAATACGCCTTTGTTGGTCACATCGATCGGTGCTTCCGTGTCGTTATGACACGCCGCGAAGCTGCTCATGGCGGCAGTGCTGGAGCTTCCCGCAGCTCCGTCGGAGGGGCAGAGAAAGATCCGCATCACGTGATGGCGGACCGTGCTATTCTGCGGGTCGTAAACCCCGGCCGCGAAGTCGATCTTTTTGAAGGCGTTATTCTGATCGATATACGGCAGAATTTGAGTGATCCAGCTATGATGATAGCCTTTTGGCGTGCTCGAAATGGGACCGGTCGGGTTCACCACTCCCGAGGGGAGCATCTCGTGGGCCGATTCGTAATTCTGCAACGCGACTCCGACCTGGACGAGGTTGTTGATGCATTGCGCCCGACGGGCGGCCTCTCTGGCAGACTGCACGGCCGGGAGTAACAAGGCGATCAAGACGGCGATGATCGCGATCACGACGAGGAGTTCGATGAGGGTGAATCCAGGCCGACTGCGTGTCGAAGCGTTGCTCATGACGATCCTCCCGAGGTTTCGGGTCCGAGGGTGATGGAAAGGGATTTGCTCGACCGAGCCCGAAGCGCATCGCCTCGGGGGTAATCCGCTTCGATCCGAATGCGGCGGCCCGGTTTGTTTTTTTCAATCGTTTCAACCGTGATTCGTACGATCGCGGCAGATCCGCCCGCCATCTCGCCTGCGGGAACCTCCCAGGTCTCCCCTCGATAGGCGGTGTCGGACGAAAGTCGCGCGAACGTTCGGGAAACACCCGACTCGACAAGCCAATCCGCCTGCGCTTTCCGCTGCTCCGAGCGCGTCAAAGACCGGTGCGATGCCGCGAGTTTAAGGAGTACCCCGGACATCAACGTGACCAGGACCAGACAGACGAATGCCGGGATGATCACGAGCCCTCGACGCCGAGGAAACTTGCATTTCATGGTTTCACCTCTTTAAGCGTTGAAAAGGCATGATCTTTGCCAAGCTTGGCTTCGACCTGGATCGGCGGCTTGGGGAGCGCCGTCCCGTTTTCCGAGGCTCTGCTGAGTTTTAGGCGGACCCAGGACCCTTTTGTTTCGAAGCCCACTGGTCCGATTCGATCGACGCGATAGCCCTCACGATCGAGGACCTTGCCGTCCTCCTGTTTTTCAGTTCGAATCAGCTTGATCCCGTCCAATGCGTACGTCACGGTTTGCTTGTCGGGAAATTTCATATTTAGCTGTAATTTCGTGTCACTGGCAGCCGACGCTTCGGCCGAGGAGGCGCTGCGGACATCCTGGCGGAACTGTTGGGCAAGCCGACCGACCGTCGCGGCATCGTCGAACCCTCTCCTGCCCGACCGGTCGAGTCTCATGATCGCGTGAAGCACAAGGCCGCACATACTCAGCACTGTCGTGACCGCTCCGACGACGACGACCATCTCGATCAGGGAATAGCCGCGTCGCCTCGATTTGCGGTATTGCAAAACTGTCTTCATGGCGTCCTCCGCGAATAGACCCAGGAGGTCAACGAAACGGGTCCATCCCACCCTTGCGACCGGTCTTGCCATCGCAGTCGAACGGAGAGGCGTTTGGCGGGAAGAGGACCTCCCTGGACATCGACGACATCGATTTGCCACGAGCCACCCGGCAATCCCTTTTTAGGAAGTGAGCCTTCTGAAATCGCTTTGGCACGCTCGCTTGAAAGCCTATCGAACGGCTCACTGGTAAGTCGTTCCAAGAGGTTCGAGGCCTCCTGGATCGCTAGCAGGCGATGATCGACAGCGCGGCGTTCAAACCCCACGCCGCTGACGACCTTGACCATTACACCGAGGACGGCGGTCAAGATAAAAATCGCAATCGCCAGCTCGATCAAGCCATACGCCCGCCGTCGCTTATGTTTGTGTTGGCGAATTCCGGAGCTTCCGCGTCGGGGTCGCATTATGAAAGCCTCTCGATCAGCCGGATCACCGGGGAGAAGTAAGCGACGCAGAATATCAAGACGAAGGCCCCCATCATCAGGACCGTGAGAGGAAAGAGCGTCTGTAGCCAAAACTGAAGTCGATAACCGATCCTGCGTTCGCAGGATTGCGCAGTCTCGCGCAACGCCCAGAGAAGGTTTCCCAAGCGCTCTGACGAAGCGATCACCGCGGCGTCGGCCTGGCCAATGAGTTGGCGACGTCTTAGCGATTCAACCCAGCGTTCTCCGCCGCGAACATCCTCTGAAACGAGCGAAAGTCTGCCTCTGACCCACCTTGATGGATAATTCACGGTGAGTCCTTCAATCCCGGCCAGGATTGGCTTATCCCCCTCCACGGAGAGGGCGAGCGTCCTCAAGATCAAAGGGGTATGACGGCGGCGATAGAGCCGATCGAGGATGGGGATATCCCACTGAAAGACGTTGAATAGACCCAGAGGAAGCGCCGCGAAGATGACGAGTTCCAGGAAGGCCAGAATGATCGTGACAAATCCGTAGTCGATGAAAGTATGGCTTAACTTGATCGTGAAAATCGTCGCGCCCGGAAGTTGCAAGCCGAAGTCTTTGAAGATGGCTTCAAAATTGGGAGTGATGAAATAGAGAATGAACATAGATAAACTTTGCAAGGCGAGAAAGACTCCGCCAAGGTACATGAACCGAAATGCGACCGCGGCCCACGCGGATTGTCGTTCCGATCGGATCTGGGCGGCCTCTCGTAGCGATCGGGCGAGTGTTCCCGTCGACCAACCCGTCTTCACGAGCGCCTGCGCCTCCCGCGAAAGGAGGCGCGGAACGCGGTCGAGAGCTTGAGGGAATGACAATCCCTCCGTCAGATAGGAGGCAAAGAGCCTGACCCGCCATCGAAACGTCGCACTGTATTGATCAGCGAACGCCAGCGCGGCCGGGGGCAGCGGCATGGAACGATCGGCCGCGATCGCGAGTGCCCACAACAGCGATTCTTGCTGCGTGGCGTTGCGCCTCGCCAACACCACGGCAAGTCCCACGGCCGTCGCGAACACGACAGCGCCAAGGAGAAGGATCATCCAGAAGCCCGAGTCGTTAAGCCTCACCACCCAGGCGAGCAACGCACACCCGACGATGGCGTACATCAGATGAAGAACGCGCAGGCCTCCGCGCGGTTCTTCCGCCACGGGCGGAGGATCGCTCGGCGCGTTGAGCTCAGGCGTCTTTTCTCGATCTTCACTCATGATTTTCGCCTTCCCCGCTTCATGGTCATCCGGCGCGTCGCGTTTTTTAGCCGGAGAGCTTGGAAATCAATGTGATCATCGGGAGCAAGAGCCCGACCGCGAAAATACCGGCTCCGAACAGGATCGAGAGGACAGCCAGAACGCTCAAAAACGTCCCGGCGAACTCGGCTTGCGCATTCGCCCTCGACCCGAACATCTCGCCGATCATCCGTAATGACTCGGGCAAGCTGCGCGTTCCTTCCGCCCATTTGAGGACCCGAGAAAGGCCGCTCGGAAAGACCGATCGATGCGCAACGGCGGCCGATAGCGACATCCCCGCGCCCACGTCTTGACTGATCGCCGTCGCCGCTCGGCCAATCGCGGAATCCTTCACGCCCCCACCGCTCAGTCGAATCGCCTCGGGGAGCGGAATTTCACTTTCAACAAGAAGCGCGAGCAGGTGACAAAACTCCGCCAGAGAGATATTCCGAAAAATCGGACCGACCAGCGGTAGGGATCCGATCAAACCGCGCCTCGTGCTGGGATCGACAAAGAGGAGAAAAAGAAGTCCGAAGATAAGTAGCCCGGCGATCCCTTCCAGAAACACGTTCCAAGAGGTATAGAAGGGCCGTGCCACGACCAAAAGCACCATCGTTAGTTTTGGCAAAGGGACGCCGAAGTCCTTATAGATGACCTCGAAATTGCCGACCAAGGCGACGCAAACGAACACGAAAAGACCCGTTGCGATCGCCATCGAGAGAACCGGGTACGCCAGGGACGCCCAGAGCCGCCAGCGCAGATCCGCCCCCAGGGTCGAGAAGCTCACGAACTTTCCCAATGCCTGACTCGTCCGCCCGTTCCGCGCGCTGATGCCGACGATCCCGCGCAGGTGTTCGGGAAGGGGAGAACCTGCGATCTTGAGTGCGTCGTCGACCGTGGCACCACCGTCGATACTGTCGGCGACCGCGTTCATTGCGGAACGGAAGCGGGCCTGCGATCGCGGCATCTCAGCAGCGGTCGCTCGCAACCCCGAGGAAAGCGGTAGACCCGCGGCGATAAGCCCGGTGATCTCACCGGTAAGCCGGTTCGATTCTTCGTCGTTGAGCCTCGGGGTCACGTTTTCGGGTTGAGCTTCGTTGCCATTCGACATCGCAGGCCTCTTGTGTCTTCACGTCAACAAGAACAAATCATTGTGCGTCCCGTGATCGGAAGGAATGCGATTGATCCGCTCAAGGCCAATCCAGAGCCAGGCTTTGCCACAACGATGCCAGCGGTAAAAAGAGCGCCAGGGAGTAGAGGACCGTCGCCGACACTCCTAAACCGAGCAGAAGAATCATCGGTAGGAAGAGCCGAATTTTATCCGACTCACGTTGGGCCTGTCCTCGATAGCGTGCCGACATCACGCGGAGCGCCTGTACAAAGTCGCCCTGCTTTGTGCTTCCCGCGAGCACCCACCTCAATAGAGGGGGGAAGGCGCTTTTGCCTTTTAAGGCGTCCGCGGGCGACTGTCCTTCGGAAATGGCGTCGGCAAGCTTCCGGCTCGATTCGGCCAACGAAGGGTCGCACGAGGCCTCTCCGGCCAGTCTCAGGGCCTCAGGGTAAGGAAGCTTATGCTCGATCAAAAGCGCCATCAGGTCTGCGAAGCTTGACGCTTCGTAACCCGTCAACATTCGGCCGAGCCAGGGAAGCCAGCGCAACAGACCATGAGCGCGACTCGATCCAAAACCGACCGCCCGGCTCGATCCGAACCATGAGAACGTCCCCAACACGAGCAAGACCGGCAAAATCCAGGCCCAGTACAAGAGATTGGTTCCGAGAAACTCAAGTCCCTTCAGGGCTCCATGAATTGGTAAGCCGAGCGAATTGAACGCATCCACGAGACGGGGAACCAGAAACAACATGAATCCAATAATGAACAAATAAGCCATACATAGAACCAAAAGCGGATACCAGAGTGCGAGCCCGATGTTCCGTCGGGCTTCCGAGAATCCCCGAGCGTAGGTGGCCAGCCCTTCGAGCGCGACCGACAGTCTCCCCGATCGTATCCCAGCCTCCACCACCGCCCGATAGACACGAGGGACCCGGGCACCCGACGACTCCAGGGCCTCCGAGAGACTCTCACCTCCGCTCATCCTCTCACCAAGCGTGGTCGAGAGCGTTCGAAGCCTTCCCGGCAAGTCCGAACCGATGTCGAGTAGCCCGCGCTCCAGGGGCATTCCCGAACGCGAGAGTGCGGCGATCTCATCGTTAAGCGCGATCAATTGATCAATCGTGATGCCCTGCCGTCCTGATAGGCCGCCGCCCGTTTCCGACATCGACGTCCCCCATTCCTTACACGGCGACGCGATCTTTCGACCCCGTCAAGCCGTGGCCTCCGACATTTGTGATGGCATCTCACCACAATTGTAAGAGGCTGTCAACCCTCCCGGCGGAATTCGGTTTGGATCTGTCGAGGCGGAAGGCCCAGAACACGAGTCACCTCGGCCGGCGAGGTCAGGCCCATCTCGACAGCGTTCTTCGCGCGTTCCCAGAGGCTGACCATTCCCGACTCAACGGCAAGCGCCTGAAGTTGGGCGACGTCGCTCCTGGAGAGAATGGCCCGGCCCAATTCCGTCGGCTCGGGTTGGAGCATCTCCGCCAGAACGATTCGGCCCATGTAACCCGTTCCGCTGCAAATCGGACACCCGACGGGCACGCGAAAGCGTGTAATATTCATACCGAGTTGCTTCTTCGGATCGTCGCCGACATGTGAGCACTCGCAGAGTCGTCGAACGAGCCGCTGACCGATCACCGCGAGCAGTCCGCTTCGTAGCAAATAAGGCTCGATTCCCATATCACTCAAGCGGCCGACGACAGCCGCGGCGCTCGCGGCGTGGAATGTGCTGAGGACGAGATGTCCGGTCAACGACGCCTGAAATGCGACCTCGGCGGTCTCGCGATCGCGAATCTCGCCGACCGCGATCACTTCGGGGTCTTGCCGCAAAAGAGACCGAAGCCCGACCTCCAGCGAAAAGCCCGCGCCGGGGTTCACCTGACTCTGAGCCACACCGGGGACCGCGACCTCAATGGGGTCTTCAAGCGTCGCGAGACTTCGGCGACCTGCGGTGGTCGCGACGAGTTCGCGAAGGCAGGCATAGATTGTCGTCGTCTTCCCGCTTCCTGCCGGACCACTGAAGAGGATCGCGCCGGAAGTCGCACCGAGCAGCCTTTGAAGGGCGGTGAGGATTTCCGCCGGTAGGCCAAGCTGTTCGAGGCTCTGATAGTTTCCCGAGCCCGCGAAAAAACGGACCACTGCCTTTTCACCGAACATGGTCGGGAACGTGCTCAGCCTCATCTCGGCCTCACCCCCGACCCTTTTTATCCGGCCCTCCTGCGGAATCTCCGTCTTATACGTCAAAAGTTCGGCGAGAACTTTGAGCCTGGCTACCACCTTTGGAGCGACCAAAGGAGGTAAGACGGTGATGAGGTGCAACACTCCGTCCACTCGCCACCGCCAGTCGAAGCCATCGGCGGTCGGCTGAAGATGAACGTCGCTTGCCCGGGCCTCGATCGCGGCGAGGATCAGCAGATCCACGGCCTCTGTGGCGAATGTGACGGATTGTGTCGATCGTGCGGCCAACTCGTTCCGAAGGGCCTCGGCCAATAAGCCGGACATGGCATTCCTTAAGGTTGTTGGAGGCGACGGAAAACGGCGAGACCCGCCCTGTCCAAGGTGTTTGAACAACGCTCGCGTCGCAAAATGGATTGTATGGACTCGTCGCGAATGTTGAATACTGCTACAATATTAAGGTTAGACCTGCCAGTCCGTCCCGCCTTGAGGCTCGCTTCATGCATTTCAGGTTCTTCATGGTCTTGACCGCCGGAATTGTCGGCCTGACTCTTCCGCGGATGCGGGCTTCGGCGCAATCTGTCAAGAACGAACCCCCTGCCAAAGCCGTGAACGCGCCGGCCTCTTCCGCGTCGTTTGAAAATCAGGCAGCCCCGTTTCTCGCCAAATACTGCAACGTCTGTCACGGTGGCGACAAACCGAAGGCCGACCTGAATCTTACGACGTTCAAGGACGAGTCGGCGATTGTCAAGAATCGCAAAGCATGGACTCTGATCAAGG
>JAYVYS010000228.1:0-6378 GCA_043784005.1 Isosphaeraceae bacterium | reverse complement strand
AGATCCGACCGCCAACGGCCGATCTCATAACGCCGGCCCGCTGCATATCCTTCTCGCCGAAGACAACCTGGACACGCTTCGAATCATGGCCCGGTTGCTACGATCAAAAGGTTACGTTGTCTCGACCGCCGACTCGGTGGAGTCGGCGGCGACGGCCGCCGAGAGCGACGGCCCGTTCGACCTTGTCGTCAGCGATATCGGGCTTCCCGACGGCAGTGGCTACGATTTGATTCGCAGGCTTCACGCCATTCTCGGACCGATCGCCGGCATCGCCCTTTCAGGATACGGCACGGAGGATGACCTCCGAAAAAGCAGTGAGGCCGGCTTCCACCTCCACCTCACCAAGCCGGTCGACTTCGCCACCCTCGAAGCCGCGATCCGCAAGGTCGCTGCGGTTCATTGAAGTATGTCGTGTGGGTTGACTCTTCGAGGCGTACAATCGTCCCATGCGTGATGGGCCTCGAAGACTCGACCCATCCTTCAAAATAAGACGACCGAATCTCGATCATTTTTTGCGGAACTTGACCAGCGTCCAACCGCTGCCCGAGGCGGCATTGAACTCCTTGGGTCGCGGTTGATCTGCGTCGGACGTGCAAATCATGAGCGTGTCACGCTCTAATTTGTAGATCCCATGTACCACTTTCTCACGGTTAGGTCCGCCGTCGGGAGCGAGGTCGATCGTGGCAAGATCGGCTTTCGGGTCGAGCTTCATCGTCGTTCCCGCGAAGCTCTTTCCGTTCCGCTTCCATACCACGTGGTCGCCTTCGACGATTCGCTCGATCGAATCGATGATCTCTTTGGGCGTCTCGGTGCCATCACGTTCGAATGAGACGACGCGCCAAGTCCCTTGATGCCGTTCAAGCTCGACCGCGTCTGGGGACTGGAACAGTAGCAGGAGCAAGACCGCATGTCGCATGACAATATCTCGCTTTGTGAATCAACTCACCGCCGCGGGTCGAGTCGTCGCGGTTGGCGCGGGGGGCATGCAGCAATTCAAAGGGCAAACGTCGTGGTTCGCCCCGTACTCGCCCATCGCCCGACGTTCGGGATCGCCATGAATGCGCTCTCGGATCAGCTCCACGAGCATCCCGACAAAGCGCGGATGCGTTCCCACGGTCGCCGAGCGTTCCATGGCGATTCCCAGTTCGTCGCACTTCTGACGAGCCTCTTCATCAAGGTCGAAAAGCACTTCCATATGATCCGACAAAAATCCGATCGGATGGATCAGCAGCGCCGTGACTTCCCGGTTCTTGAGTTCCGCGATATGGTCCAGGATATCCGGGCTGAGCCAGGGGTCGGTCGGTCGACCGCTACGACTCTGGTATACCAGATCCCAACGTTCGGGGCCGAACCCGACCGACTCGGCGACGAGCCGGCAAGTCTCGCGGAGCTGTTTCTCGTAGTTGGAGGTCACCGCCATCGACAAGGGAATGCTGTGCGCGGTAAAGGCGATCCGGCAGGAATGGCGTAAGGCGGGGGGGAAGTTGGCCAGCCCGGCGCGGACCCGTTCGGCGTTTGGGGCGACGAAATCGGGGTGATTGTAAAAGACGCGCATCTTGTCCACGACGGGCGCATCGGCTCCCACGCTCTCGCGGGCGCGGATCAGATCCTCGCGATACTGCCGACAACTTGAATAAGAGCTATAAGCGGCCAACACCACGCCGAGAGCATGCTTGACTCCCGCGTCGGTCATCGCTTTGAGCGTGTCGCCCAGAATCGGTTGCCAGTTCCGATTGCCCCAATACACGGGGATATCAACGCCATTCGCCTTGAGCGCCGGCTCCAACGCCGCGATCAAGTCGCGGACCTGGGCGTTGATCGGGCTCACACCCCCGAAATGATGGTAGTGTTCGGCGACCTCCAGCAACCGCTCGCGAGGAACCCCTCGACCGCGTGTGACATTCTCAAGAAACGGCATCACATCGTCGGGTTTCTCGGGTCCGCCAAAACCCACGATCAAGATGGCGTCGTAGGGGTCCGAAGACGTCGGCGGGGGGTACGTGGGGTCGGCCATTGGCGTGTTCATTGCGTCGCTCGACTCAATCATGGAAACCGATCCCCGCCCGGCGGACCAAAGCGGTAAACGAAGCCTCAAAACTTGTTTGTTGTTATAGGCAGGTCCGGACGTACTGGATAGAGGGAACGGATCGGGGAATTTCCCCGTAGTGCAGAGCATGGTGGTTGTTTCGCATCGAGCCCCCGCAGTATGCTGCCGTGATCCGAGCGTTGTGACCCGGAACCGGAAAAGGCCTCGATCATGCGATACTTCCTCTTGATCTTCGTCCTTCTTCTCCCCATTGCCGGGCGGGCGGATTCGCCTCCGGAGGGCCAACGGTTCCGGCAAATCGTGGCCGATTACTGGAACGATCTGCTCCGACGCCATCCCATCGAAGCGACCCTCTACATCGGCGATCATCGCTATGACCATCGCCTCAACGACCCTTCCCTCAAAGCCTATGCGGCGTGGCTCGAATCGCTTCGCGGTACGCTCAAAGGCTTAGCCTCGCTCAACGGAAGCAAGCTCACCGTCGCAGAGGCGATTGATCGCGAGGTGCTTGCCACCATGATCCAGGACCGGCTTGATCTTGAGCGATTCGGCGATCATCTCATGCCGCTCATCCAGATCGTACGCTCCTCAACCGACGTTCATACCGACGACCTGCATCTTGTCTTCAGCCAGCTCGGAGAGTTTCAGCCCGCGAGTACCCCCGGGGATGTCGTCAACTTCCTCCAACGCCTCCAGGCATTTCCGAAACTCGTCGACGGTCTGATCGATGTCCTGAAGCAGGGTCTCGCCCAGAAACGGGTGGTCCCTAAAGTCGTCGCCAGACGCGTTATGGCAGAGCTTCAAGATCTGGCGAAGCCGAAGGCGGAGGACAGCCCGCTCTGGTCGTATCTCGACCGGATTCCCGACGACTGGTCGGCGTCCGAAAAGAGCGCCACCCGCGACCGAATCAAGTCGGCGATTGAGCGAGACGTGATCCCCGCCTATGCCCGGCTCTCCACGTTCTTCGAGAAGGAATACCTAGCCGACTGTCGCGAGAGCATCGGGCTTTGCGACACCCCCGATGGTGCGCCTCATTATGCGATGCTGGTGAAGCACTACACGACCACCGACCTGACTCCCGAACAGATCCACGAAGTCGGGTTGCGAGAAGTTGCCAACGTCCGCAAGGCGATGGAAACCATCCGTCAAAAAACAGGCTTTCAGGGCGACCTCAAGGCGTTTTTCAAAGACCTGAAGACCGACCCGAAGTTTCAGATGAAGGATGAAGCCTCGATCGTCGATGGACATCGCGCGATCATCACGGCAATGCAGGCGAAGCTCCCGAAGTTGTTCGGCAAGATCCCGATCACTCCCGTGGAAGTGCGGCCGTTCGACTCCGTCCGGGCGAAATCCGCACCCGGCGGCGAATACTTGCCCGTTCCTTCGGATGGATCGCGACCCGGGATCTTCTTCGTGAACACGTCCAACCCGACAACTCGTCCGTCGTACACCTTGCAACCCCTGGCCTATCACGAAGCGGTGCCCGGCCATCATCTCCAGGGTGCGCTCTCACTGGAGGCCCCCGGCAGGCCGCCGTTCCGACGCGCGTTTTACCTGCCGGCTTTCGACGAAGGTTGGGCGCTTTATGCCGAGGCCCTTCCGGCGGAGGTCGGGCTGTACACCGATCCTTACGCCGAGTTCGGCAGGCTCAACTACGACGCCTTCCGAAGCGTTCGGCTCGTTGTCGACACGGGTATTCATGCCAAGGGCTGGACCCGCGAGCAGGCGATCGCCTTCTTCGAAGCCAACACATCCGACCCTCGGAACATGATCGAAAACGAGGTCGATCGCTATATCGCCTGGCCAGGTCAAGCATTAGCGTACAAGGTGGGTCAGTTGAAGATTAAAGCGCTTCGAACCAATGCCGAAAAACGTGACGGCGCCTCGTTCGACATTCGAGCGTTTCACGACCGCCTACTCGGCTCGGGATCGCTTCCGTTGAAAGTCCTTGAGCGCGTCATGGAATCTTCGCGATGATCCAGTCTCAACGCAACCGTGCATTCAGCTTTGCGGGAAGGACGCCGTAGACGTTGAACGCGCCTCGGGGGTGAGCCGCGGTGGGTGTGACAACCTGCCCCACGTTGATTGGCTGAACCATCGCATGAATGCGGCCCGCATGAACTGCGCGAACGTGTGGTGTGACCACGGCGGGCGTGATCGTCGCGGCGGATTGCGTCCCCAAGATGGCGGGCCTGTGCTTCGGCTTAGAGGTCTTGTCGGACACGAATGGGAAGACCGAGTGGATCAGGTTGGAGAACGAAAAAGAAAGGGCCGTCCGATCCTCCAACACCTGGATGCCGGGTTGAAAAAGTCGCACTCTTAATTTCATGGTCCTCGACCTCCCTGTCGCTCTGATCCTTACGGAACCCTGCTCCTTCTGTTTTTCGGCGATATTCGACTCGAAACTTTGCCCATTCCTCCAAAACCTTCTCTTTACCCACTCAATTTGCGGCTCAAGTCCGCGATTTCGTGCTCGCTTGAACTTTTCTTCCTCTGTAGCGGTTGAGCCGCAACTTGCAAGCGAAGGCAACCGCTGCCCACAGGAAAGTATCGTTTCCGTTACGGATTCGAGTTCTGCGAATCGAAGAGTCGGCCCCCTTTTTTTGACCTGAGTTCGTTCGCGCCGCGTCTTCGAGTTCGTTCGCGCCGTAGTTCGAGTTCGTTCGCGCCGGGTCTTCGAGTTCGTTCGCGCCGTAGTTCGAGTTCGTTCGCGCCGCGACTTCGAGTTCGTTCAGCTCAATGGTTGATCAATTTCTGAGAGGATAGCGCATCGCCCAACGCTCTCGGACGTCACTGAGTTGGGGCGACTCCTCACCTTCACAGAAAACATCGCAATCGTTTCCGAAGTAAAATTTTAGCCCCTTGTAATCGTACGTCAGGGTGATGTTGACGGAGCCTAGATGGAAGGTTTCGGCATCCTCATGACGGCGGAGGAATTCAGTCAACCTACCAATCTCCACCTGGACATTCTTGGCGAAGAGCGGATGGTCTACGTCGACGCCGAAAGCGCAGCAGATCGAGACAGTTTTCACCCCGGCACCTACCAAGACTTCTTGGATATAGCGAGCCTCGTCGTAAAGCTGACCGTGGTCGATCAGGCCGGTGGATAGGGTAACCATCTCTCTCATCCAGAACCTTGAACGCGAGGCTCTCACGTCGACGCTGACTCAAAGCTTCAACTCGTTCCCATGCTCGGCGTGGGAATGCCGTCTTCGACGCTCCGCGTCGTCTTCCCTCTCCAATCACCAGTCGGTTGTCACGGAAACCAATGCCTCGATTTTCGCATAGTTCCGGGCGCTTGAGTACCTCCAATGGGTAGGATCGCTCACGTAGCCGCGCTTGACGGGATTCTGATGGATATATTCCAATTTCTGTCGCATCATCTCCTCGCTTTCGATGACTTTCGGGTGGCTGCCTTCCTGCCATAGTTGAAACTGACGGTCGCTCTTGTGCCGGACTTTGTGATATTCCAGGCCGTCAAGCAGCGTTCTCACACGTCGTTCTTCGAGGTAATCGATGATGCGTCGCGCGGTGTACGACTTGAAATCGCCGACTTCCTTCGCCAGATCTTCGGCTGAGGCGATGAAGTGGATGTGGTTTTCGAGGACCACATAACCCAACAGAGTCAATCGATTTCGATCCTGAAGAAAACGCCAGGAATCCAATAAAACCTGCACGGTTTCCGGTCTGGTGAACACAGGCAACCAGCCAACGACCGTACAGGTTAGGAAGCGTGGAGAAGCGGCTTCCCCGAACTTGAAACGACTTCTCCCGATTGGTGGTGACTCGGGTCAAGAAGATGACGCGGAGCGTCAAAGACGGCATTCCCACGCAGAGCATGGGAACGAGTTAAAGTCCGCGTTCTGGGGCTCGCCTGAGAATTTACTGCCGTAGAGTGGCCCTCGCCTATTACGGAACTTATTTGGTGACATGGTCTTACGATGATGATCGATGCCCACTCGACAGGATTTGATCATCGCCAGTCGGACACACCGCTCTTCTTCGATTCACCTGGGGGCAACCTGGCGTTGATCCATCGTAGGACGGGCCAGAAGTTCTCCGAAAGCGCAGAAACGCCGAATGTGTGCCCGCTACGAGACCGGAGAATTAAGCCGACATCGCCCATGTGTATTCGGTCCAGACGGTCCCAAGGAATAGGCTCGCGTTCGCCATTCGACCTGGGACAGAGCCCTCGATCATTCAGGACGAAGCCACCACGAAGTCCGAGCCAGCCTTGTCGAATCATGAGGATGCCGCACCGGCGAAAGGCCAAGGCAAGTGGTCTGCGCAGGGGATTTAAGATCAGAACGACCCAGATCAGGACTCGGAAG
>JAYVYS010000227.1:0-6952 GCA_043784005.1 Isosphaeraceae bacterium | reverse complement strand
TTACGCTGATTCGCACGCGAATAATCGGTCATTTCGGCCCTGTCAGAAGTCGTAAGTCCCTTATTTGCATGAGGTTTAGGTCGTGCAATCGCCCTGGGTATGAGGATTAATGCCATCATCGTCTCACTTGGCCATGCCTTGCGTCTTTGCACGGTTCCGACTGGACAGACAGTCTATTATGGTCATCTTCGCGAGTCGATTTTTGGGAAGCCGTTTAACGAGATCGCTTGGATCGTGATCGCCGGGGCTTTGATAGCGTTCCTTAGCGCCGAGATTGGTCGCAAGCGCCTGATCTTCGGCACAGGGATTTTCCTGTTGACGTTCTTACCTGTTTCAAACGTCATACCGACTGGTGTGCTCGTTGCGGAGCGAACGCTTTATCTGCCGTTTCTTGGCGTCTGCTTTTTGATGGCGGCATTGCTCGACCATTACCAGAGCGGCGTGATTGGACCAAAGGTTTTCCCGCGCTGGACGTTTGTTGCGATCTTGATCGTATACACAGCGGAGACGCGCATGGTCGTCAACTACTGACTGGATGAGGAAACGCTCTGGCGAACCACCATCCAATCTCATCCACGCTCGCCCACCGCCCAGTTGAAAGTCGGGCAGGCAATGGTCATCCGCTGGCAAGAGTCCAAAACGGCACCACGAATCGAGGAACTGAAGGAAGCCGACACCTGCTTCGTAACGGCCCTGAGTCTAAATCCCGCGCTCGCCGAAGCTTTAGTAGGCCGTGGAATCGTGGCTGAGCGACGGGGAGACCGGACGGCAGCCGAACGATTCTTTCAACAGGCTGTTGCCGTGACGCACGATTATCCGACTCCTCGAAACATGAGACGAGAAGACTGAACGGAAGATTTTTATCGCCCGGCGCGATCTGGAAAGTATAAACACATTGGACCAACTCCAAGGTAGCGTACACGCCGCGCGGAGACGACGCCAAGGCTCAGGCCGACCGCGATGCCGCGGATAAGGTGGACAAGGCCGGAAAGCATGCGACTCGTCCGTGATTCCGGGAAATGGAAATGACTCGGGATCAGGTTGGCAGCCGCCCGTGACTTCGCGAGCGGCTTTTTGATTGGGATCGCGTGGGTCAACGTTGGGCCGGATAGTAAAAGTAGGTTCCGGTTGCCGGGTTGTAGTAGAGGGGATAACGGTAGCCGTCGCCCGGTTCGTAGGTCTGGGTGGTCAGGTAAGACCCGGTCGAGGAAGCCGCGTTTCCATAGCCCGAATAACCCGACGAGTAGTAGGTCGAGGGGTGGTAGGACGACCCGTAATATCCCGACCCGTAACCGAACCCATTGTTGAAGTACAGACCGCCATACCCCGGCCTGTATCCGTAATGAGTCCCACCGCCAGGATGGTACGAACCGCCGGGATGATACGAACCGCCGCCATAATGTCCGCCGCTGTGTCCCCCACTATGGCCTCCTCCGTGGCCACCCCCGCCACCATGGCCGCCCCCGCCACCGTGGCCTCCTCCGCCGCCACCTTTGGCCATGGCCGATGGGTTCGAGAGTGTCAACGCCGCCGCCATGGTCGCCGCCACCGCGATTGTCTTCAGGACGCGTGAGCGCAACAGAGACATTGGTGAACTCCTTGAGGGAGGGTTAGGATCGTTCGATGATCCCTTATCGATTGTGGTTTTCCGCACGGCGGGCCCGTACTTTTGGGTACGAAGGCCGCCCGAGTTGCGTTCGTAAACTGTTCGGACATGTCGATAAAAAGCGGCACTCGATACCACGCACTCGCTTCGACGACCGGGCGAGCCGCTCGCGATTCCTCGGCGTTCGATTGGGGATTGCGGTCGGGGTGACGATCCGGCTATCGTCGCTTTCGCGAGGTCATGCGACCCTCTGACACAAATCGTTGATTTCTTAGGTTCGTGAGCTCACTGACGGGAGAATTCTCGATGTCGTTCCGGGGCGTGTTCATCACGATCTTTCTGGGCACCGCGATGGTCGTCGCGGCGTTCATGCTGAATGCTCGACGTCCGGCGAGCGTGAAAGCCCAGCCGACCGCGGCCTTCGTTCGTGCCACGGGCAAGTGTGCCGAGTGCCATCGTCAGGAGACTTCGGCGGTCGTTCACGAATTCGAGATGAGTCGCCATAGCGCCATGGGAGTGAACTGCCTGGATTGCCATCAAGTCACGAAGGGTCAAAAAGCCCTTGACCATCGTGGGTTCACGATCGCGAAAACCCTGACCGCCGCGAACTGCCAGACCTGCCATCCGACCGAATATCAGCAATTTTTACGAAGCCGTCACGCCGCGCCCGCCTGGGCGGCCGTCTCGGGAAAGGAAGGCTTCACGGCCGAGCAGATCGCGTTCTCGGAAACGTTTCACAAAGGCGCGGTGGACCGGCCCGCCAATCCATTGGTGGCTCGCGAAGGATTCGCCGCGGTGAACAAGGGCTGTCTGAAGTGCCATGAGGTCGGAAAGCCGAACGAGGATGGTTCCATCGGCAGTTGCACAGCCTGTCATGCCCGCCACGCATCGTCGGTCGAGCTTGCCCGCACGCCCGAGACGTGTGGCGCATGCCACATGGGACCGGATCACTCTCAGATCGAGATCTACCACGAATCAAAACACGGTATCTTGTTCAATGCCCAGAAGGCCCATTTCAACCTCGCCGCTCGACCCAAGGAGCTGACCACCAAGGATATGCCGGTCCCCACATGTGCCACTTGTCACATGAGCGGGCTCGAAGGCTTGAAAGTTTCGCACGACGTGACCGAACGGCTCTCATACTGGCTCTTCGCCGCCAACTCCGAGAAGCGGCCGACCTATACGCAAGGGCAGGTCAACATGAAAGAGACCTGCCTCAAGTGCCACACCACGCCTCGGATCGAAACATTTTACAAAGAGGCTGAGGCCGTCGTCGATTCCACCAACGGAATCGTCAAGCAAGCCGACGAGATTATCAAGAAGTTGCGGGAGGAGAAGTTGCTCACCGCCGAGCCCTTCGACGAACCGATCGAATATCTCTACTTTGACCTGTGGCACTACTTCGGACGCACCGCGAAGCATGGCGCATTCATGGGAGGAGCGGACTTCGTGCAGTGGCACGGCTTCTATGAGCTGAATGCCAAGATCGTGGAACTGAAACGAAGTGCCGAGGAAATTCGGCAAGCGGCGAAGGTCAAAGATCTCACAAAAGGCAAAACCGAGGGCGAAGATGCGTCCAAGCCAACTTCGAAGCCGACTGACTGATTCGCCTTTGACCGACCCGGTCGTGCTGGTCGAACTTTTCGCCCTCTCCAATATCGCGTTTTTGGCCCTTGATGTCGGTTTCGCACACCTCATCAATACCTTTGCGCATCCCGCGGAATGGGTGCCGGTCGGCTTTTCGCTGATTGCACCGATCGTACTGGTGGCCGCGATGGTGATCGGGGGGATTCACCCCACGCTCGCGAACCAAGGGTCCGGACAACGTCGGATCGCTCGGTATCTCGGTTTATCGATGGGCTGGGGGGCGATCATCGTGGGGATTGCCGGGCTCTTGCTTCATCTGCGAAGTGCGTTTTTCGGAGAGCAGACCCTCGCGAATCTCGTGTACACCGCCCCATTTGTCGCCCCGTTGTCCTACACCGGAATCGGTTTTCTTCTTTTATTGAACAGGATGGTCGTCGCGACGTCTCTTGAGTGGGCGCGATGGGTGGTCTTGCTAGCACTTGGAGGATTCGTCGGCAATTTCGTGCTTACCCTGGCCGACCACGCTCAAAACGGCTTTTTCCAACCGTCTGAATGGATCGGAGTCGTCGCGAGCGCATGGGCGGTCTCAAGTCTCTGTGCGGTTCTCATTTACCCACGTGACAATCCGCTGCTATTGATGGCCGCCGTCATGATGGTTGCACAGATGGGCGTCGGTGTTCTGGGTGCTTATTTCCACGTGATGGCCGACCTTCGGGCCTCCGCTCCTCGTCTCGTCGATCGCTTCCTGTACGGTGCCCCATTGTTCGCACCCTTGTTGTTCGCGGACCTCGCGATGCTCGCTCTCGTCGCGCTCTGGGCGGTCGCGAGGTCGAAAGCGAGTTTGGTTCCCGATTCTCCCATTCTTATAGAAGCCTTCACTGCGAAATGAGATGCGCCATCAGCCTCGATCGTCAACTCGAAATTTTCCGAGAACTAAGGAACAAATTGACGGGTTCGGTCGTCTATGAAAATAATAAGGCCCGCATCCCTGTCGCTCACGTCAATCGCACTGGTCTTCCTTCGGGGAGCCTCGTACGTTTTACGCAACCGATGGGGGGCGGGCCGAACTTTTTTAAAGCCTGACACCCGGTTGATCGGTCGGTCGACACCGGGTTCGCGGGCCTCAGATCGGCGAAAGTCTCCCGCCCCCGTCGCGATTCGGGAACAGACTCCTGAGATCGATGAGGGTCTGCCGACGCCGTAGCGATTCGGCATCAAATCGGCGCGGGTCTTCCGACCGTGTCACGATTCGAAAATGCGGTCCTCTGTCTGGTTGCTTTTGGAAGTGACTTCGGTAAGCTTGTGTAACCAGAGAATCTAAGTAAGCCCCGTCTGCCCGTTTCTGCGGTGGTTTTGAAACGAAACCGCACGCAATTTGCCGAGGGGAAGTTGCTGGCATGGTTCCCCAAAATCGTACCTCAATGCGATTGCGAGCCGAGAAATGGTCGCGGGCCTTTGCGCTCATCGTCACTGTTGGAGTGTCGACGGCCGGTCTCACCCCCGTGAAAGCCGAAGTCACTTCCTGGGGTTGGAGAGCGAGTCTCCACCGAACCGGCCTTGTGAATTCCCAGTCCCTCAGCATCCACGCGACGGCCGCCACAACCCCTTCGACCGCCTACACCCAACCTCCGACAAATGTTGCGGAACCAAAACCGACCACGGAGTTTCTTGCCGACTTGACTCAGCGACGGGGACTCAACACCACGCGATTTGATCAGAGCCACCCCACGCTCGGCCCTTTGCTCGGCGAAGAAGCGAGACTGAAGGCCGGTGATTGTTCGAACGCGGGGAGCTTCAACGGCCTGTTACCCAATAACCCCTACTACAACTACGAACGCTGGGTCCGAAGCCTTAACCCGACATCGTTTGATGCGAGGAATCCCAACCTTGGCGTTCTTTTGGCGGAGGATCAGCGGGTTCGTACCCTGATTGCCAAGTGCCCCGCACAGGAAAACCTGATCCCTCCGACAAATGGGACCCCGTCAGGAACGACCGCTGGCGGGAATGGAACGGGGGGACCAGGCGATACGCCCGCCGTGCCCGAGCCCGCATCTCTCGCGTTGGTATTGTTAGGCTCAGGCGCGATTCTCGCCCGAAGGTTCGCGACTTGGCTTCGAGAAACGATGCCCAAGGGTGACACGGCGGATTAATCTTGTTGTGACTCCTGCAAAACCGTTGTTTCCGGTGAAAGTTTGCGAATTCGCAGTCTCACGCCGAACTTTACGAGTTTATCGCTGTGAATCGTAATCGATCGGTGTGTTCCGGAACCTCTTGCTATGATGGGGGTTAAAAAGAATGTTTCCGTTGCGATTTGTGAACATTCCGCCTGACTTCAAGGATCGATCTTTTCGAGTTTCGGGTTTCACGTTACTCTTGGGTGCGACGTGAAAGATGATTGCGTTCGTGGATGATTTGAACGAGCGATGGTTTCGTTCTTCTTCATTCTGGCCCTCCCCGTCGAAGTGGTAGGAGTCAGCACCGGGAATGAATATCTCATCCCTACAGAACAGGCTCAGGGCCTCGGGTCCCACAAGCCTGACCTGCGAGAAATGCCCGACACGAACCGAGGAATCGCCAGGTTGCGATTGCGGGCGTTCGACGGTTCGATCCTTCGCCGTTCTTTTGGCCTCGGTAGCGATTGCCACATTATTGATTTCTCCAGCGCATGCCACGAAGCCTCATGCTGGCGGTTGGAAGCAGAGTCTCCATCAGGCGGGACTTTTGAAGAAGAGCGGCGGCATTGGACTGCTCCATGCCAAAAATCACGTCAACGCTCATACCAAAGGCCACATTGACCCTGCGCAAGCGGCCGTTCAACGACTTGGGATTCACGTCCCCTCGTCGATCGCCCCCGGGCCGATGCACACGCACGAACCCGCCAAGACAACCCTCTTTCTCGACAAGCTCTCCCTCCGGCGCGACCTCAATCCGATCCGGTTTGATCACTATCATCCGGTGATTGGTCACATGCTGGGTGCGGAAAAAGTGTTGAAGTCGGCGTCGAGCTATGACGCGGCCACCATTGCGTTAGCAGAAAAGACCCTGTTGCCGGACACGAAGTATTACCGCTATTTTGAGACGCGCAGAGCACTCGATCCCACCCGGTTCGACACATACCATTCTCAGTTTGGACCACTCCTCGCGGAGAATCAGAGGATCGAAAATCTGATTATCGCGAATCAGATCCTCACTCCTCCCGGCCCGCAGTCCGTCCCTGAGCCCGGAATGCTCTCGTTGATCGCGGTTGGTTTGGGGATCACCTCCGCGGCGAGGTGGTTCCGTCTCGCTTCCAGGGGCCAATCCGCCTGAGCCTGAAGGGCGAGGACTGGCGGGGAGAATCAGGCGACCGACACCTGGAAAGCGGCCCGAATACGAGCCCATCGACTCTGGATTGCGTGAGCTTGCTCGTGCTTTTCGCGTTAGATTATGATGGATTTTAGGGTGGTCTCGCAAAGGTAACCCGATCGGGCCTTTCTTGTGAGGTTTCAACCCGCCACCCGGGACTTTATCCTGAGCCTTCGCCCTGGCGGCTCACGGAGGCGGGAGCAAACTCCCGTTTTCCCTAAGACCGTCAGCTCGTCGAAACGTAAGTCTCGGCGAATTGCTGAGAGGAATCAGACTCGGGCGGCAGTCTCTAGACGGCTCGGCACCGGCGCGCAAGAATGTTGCCCATGACGTTGTGCGGGCAACGCCGAATCCATCGGGACACGATCCTCGCGTTCGTGACTTGATATCGACTCGCGCGGGCCTTTCTTCCGC
>JAYVYS010000226.1:0-8178 GCA_043784005.1 Isosphaeraceae bacterium | reverse complement strand
TCAAACCACGGCGCGAACGAACTCAAACCACGGCGCGAACGAACTCAAACTCCGGCGCGAACGAACTCAAACTCCTGGCGCGAACGTACTCAAACTCCTGGCGCGAACGAACTCAAACCCCGGCGCGAACGAACTCCGATCACAAAAAAGGGGCCGACTCTTCGATTGGCAGAACTGAGATCAACTTGGAAGCGATACTGAACGAGAGCGGCGTTCGCCTTCTCTTTCGGGTTGCGACTCTGCCGCGCTAAGAGGATGACGAAGCATTTCCCCATGGTGGGTATTTCGACGAGCACGACAAGTCTAGATGGGAACGGTCTCAGACCGCGTCAAGGCTTTCGATCTTCGCCTTCCCGTCGGGAAACGGCTTGATCTGACCTTTTGTTCTTGGCCGGTCGATGATGTCGTCGAATTTCGCGAGGAGATAGATCGTCAGGCCAAGCGCCGCGGTCCCGTAGGCGAGAAACGAAACGAACCCCGTCGCGAAAATTTCGATTGACCGAGCTTGTGGGGAGGGGTAAGCACTGCCAAATCCCAGAAGCTCATTGGTTTCCTGGTAGGTCACCAAGGAAACCACTTCCAGGAACGGCATCACACCGAAATAGAGAAGCGGGCCCTCGAATCGAAACGGTATGAAGAGAATCAGATAAAGTCCGTTCAGGACAAAAAGCGTAAACACCGAGGAGACCATCGCCCGTGACGAGTTTGTCGCGCGAAGCGAAAAAAACGTCCCGATCGCACAGGCGAACCAGAGGTATGCCGAGGTGAGCAGCAGTATGAAAACGGCTCCAAGAGGGTGAACCGCACCCAGAAGGAGCCCAAGCAGTAGCAGAAGCGCCCAGAGAAAGCCGAGCCAGCGCGTCGCCCAGAAGGCTCCGACCATCTTGCCTCGAAGGATTTCCTCCGGGGTCAACGGAGTGGTGATCAGGCTGATCCAGGTGTCGCCCTCACGTTCACCGGCCAATGTCGACGCGGCGGTTGTCGCCAGGCTTAGCACCCAACACGTCAGCAGAATCGTCAAGGAAGTTCGAAGAAAGATGTTGTAGTTTTGACGCCCCGAGTTTGGTGCTCCCGCGCCATATCCATACGAAAGCACCTCGGAGAGGGCGTCCTTGCCGATCAGATAGATGAAGTAGCCGAGAAATGCGCCGACGACAAGAAATAAGATCGCGCCAACGATTTTCGAACGTGCGGCCGTCCTGGAGACATACATTTCCTTCCAGAGCATCGCGTCGTCGCCACAGGCGGGGCGCGGCAAGAATCGCCGCGCCCGCATTCCAATCCTTCTGAATCGGCCGCGGCGAAAATCGCCTTCACTCCGAAAGACGGGACGAAGCCTCATAATCGCGAACACGAGAAAGATCAACGAAAAGCCAGTCTGAACACCCGCCATGGAGACAAAGTGGTTGACCCAAGTTTGGCGGCCTCCGAACTTCCTCGTACTGTCGAGGAAGATGAAAAACGGACTTGAGGATCCTACGAGGTCATTTAGCGGTTTGAGGAGGTCATAAGCCATTGCGTAGACGCCGCCCGCCCAGGGCATCACACCCTGAATGATTGACGGTCCGACCAGCCAGAAGATGCCGCAACCATACACTCTTGAAATCGCGTCTAGCGGCTTCCCGGCATAGACGGAAACAGCGACCGAAACACAGCCGATCAAGAGCGTGGTCGTCGCACAACAAAGGCCGAACACCACGACCTCATAGGGGTCGACACCCCCGAACAGACTGAGCAAGACCAGAATCGGCATCGTGAGTCCGAGGATCACCGACATCAGTACGAGCCGCGCGGCGAGCTTTCCGGCGACAATCTCGGTGCTGGTTAAACAACTTGAAAGCAGGTAGTGGAGTGTCTTTCGCTGCTTCTCGTCCGCGATCACACCGGCGACGAGCGCGGGGGTCAGGAAAAGCACGGCGCATGTCAGGGTCGTCGCGATCACTCCGAAGAGGGTCATGGCGAGGTCTTTCGCCTCACGGATCGAGAGTTCTCCGTTCCAATCCGAGAGGTGATAGCGATTCGTCCGCGGGTCGTTGATCCAGACCAGAAACAGCAGAAACATTCCAAGTCCGAACCGAAGCACGAAAAATCGTTTGCGTCTGGCGAGTGTCAACAATTCGTAATGGAAGACAGGTCCAGGGAACATTCTGCGGTTCCTGCGAATCCCCGGGCCGTTTCGCTCTCCAGGCCCCGAAATGAGGGCTGGGAATGGCAAACCACAAAGGGACCGAATGTCTCAGACTAACAAGGTGGCGGGCGTAAATCGAAACCCAAGTTCCGACGCGCCGCTCGACACGAATCGCGACAAAACCTATTTCTAAAAGCGTGTTCGACCGTCGTGTTCCGATCTTTCAATCATCCTGACCGATTTCATCGACCACGCTTTGGACTTGGAACGGATCGCGGTCGCGGGGATAATGCGTCACGGGGAATGTAGGAAAACTCGATCCGACGCGACTCGGATTCTTCGATGTGCATGGAATGTACACCCAGCGTCCAGTCCAGATCGGTCTGTGCGCCTTCGGTTAGTCTCACGGAACCACTTCGTTGATGTGTCTCCCCACAAAAGCCACGACGGCGAGCCTTCGAGTTGCCGACGCTCTCGATGAATCGGAAACGGTGGTGACTTCCGAAACATTGTCACCCAGTGTTCTGATGTCACGCTATCACGAGGTTCTCGAAGAGCCTCGGCTGAATTGGATCGAACAACACCGGATTGTGAGAAAGCTTGGCTCCGGAGGTCAGGGTGTTGTGTATCTGTGCGAACGCTTGGGGGCGGACCGATTCACGCTCCCCGTCGCCGTCAAGTTTTTCTCGCCGCAAGGATACGCCGACACCGCGGCCTACGACGAAGCCATGGCACGCATGGCGCAGGTGGCCATGAGAGTGGCCCAGATTCAGCAAGACAATTTGCTCGATGTCCAGAACTTCGTCGAAGTCAATCGCATTCGCGTTCTCGAAATGGAATGGGTCGACGGCTATGACCTTCAGCAACTCCTCACCAACACCATGATGGGGCGGCTAAGAGACAAGGTCAGCACGGAGCGACTGGAATACCTTGACGATGTCATCTTCACGCAGGGGATCACCCAGCCGCGCCTCAAGCCGGGGGTGGCCATCGCGGTGTTGCGAGACTGCCTTTCGGCGCTGTCGGCCTTGCACCGCGACGGTGTGGTTCATGGCGACGTGAAGCCGTCAAACATCATGCTTAAGCGCACGGGAAATGCCAAGCTGATCGACATCGGTTCCGCGTACGAGTGGGGCCGAGGAGCATTGGCAAAGACCTGTACGCCGGCTTACGCGGCTCCCGAGGTGCTTGCGGGCGAAGGTGGCTCGCCACTGGCCGACCTTGCGAGCCTCGGCTATGTCTTGCTCGAGCTTCTCTCGGGCGCGCCTCCGTTCTCCGGGAGAAACCACAATGCGTTGCTGGAAGCCAAGTTGTCAGTTCTCGACCGACTTAAGGAAACGCTCCCCGAAGACGTGATATGCAACGAGATTCTGATGAACCTCGTGATGGGTCTGATCAACCCCGACCCTGCCCGTCGCTTCCCGAGCGCTGAGGATGCCGACCTTGTCGAACAGGGCGCCGCGAGCTTTCAACGCCAACTCGTCAAAGGAAACCTCTCCAGCGAATATGACAATGAGATTCGTGTCTGGCTGGAAGAGATCGACTGATGAAACGGTGGAAGACAGGCCGATCTCGTACGATCGTGCATCCACCGACATTCCGCCTTGCAAACTTTGAGACTATCAGGCCGGACTTCCGAACACCTGGCAATAATATGGCGATCCTTGACTATCGAACGCGATCCCGACGCCGATCTCTGTGAAATCGGAGGCGAGAATATTGGCGCGGTGACCTGGAGAGTTCATCCAGGCGTTCATAACCGAGGTGGGATCCGGAAAGTTGTAGGCAATGTTTTCCCCCATTGAGGAATACTGATACCCTACAAATCGAGCGCGGTCGGCCAGTCCGGGCAGAGCGGCTCCAGGAAGGTCGTGAGCCATCTGGTTCAGCGTCGCCATGTCGTTCGCGTGAATCTGCGCAGCCTGAATGAGCTTAGAATTGACGGACAACGCCGCCAGTCCATTCTGCTTCCGAACCTGGTTCACAAGATCCACAATGGCTTGTTCGTTGGCAGAAAGATTGGCGGATGGTTGAGGTATGGGATTCTGTCTCGGCGCAGGTACGGGCGCGGGACTCGGAGTCGGCGAAGCGACAGGAGTGAGAATCTGGATGGTTGGGTTCCAACGCTTCGCGCGATGAACGACGACCGACTCCCCCGCCACCTCTCCCACAACCACTTGATGGACCTGTGAGGCCTTGAAACTTCCCACCCCTTCCACGACAACAACGCCCGTTACGCCCTTTCGAGCCGACGATCCAAAAACGTCGATTACGATCGGAGCCGTCGGCGACGTGCCGACAACCACCAGCACCCCGCCGCTAAGGCTCGCCGTCACTCCTGCCGTCAGTAATTCCCGGCGGTCAAGGAAATCCAAATCCGGTCGATACCGGCTACGCTCCAACTCCCGCGACATGACACGACTCCTAACCCACCGCAGCCTCAAATGGCCGCGGAAGGCTGTTGCGAATCCTTGAAATGGGGTCTCACGCATCTAAAAACTAGGTCAAGTCGCGGGGGAGCGACCAAGCAAAGTCGAAGAAGATGCGGGTAGATAGAGGGCGTCGCCATCCGTGAACAAATGCGAGCATCGAGGTTGTGGGAAAACGACAGGCATTGAATTCCCTGAGCAGAATCGTTGAGAAACGATGCGTTTGGGGAAGAAACGAGGCGGAGGGTGGGTCGGGAGGAGAAAGTGGCTCGGGCTCTTCCGAGGAGCGTCCTTGAAGGAATGGCTCAACAAGAGGTCGATTGGTATTTGACCGGCTTTGAGCCGCCTCCCGCTTCCCTTGCGCGAGATCCGACGCGATAATCCGATCTATTCAGGACGTGCCCACAAGACGATAGCCGTTGCGACGAGATCCGGAAGACGTGTTATGAAATTCCGACCCCTTGGTCAGACAGGCCTGAACCTGTCGTGGCTGAGCTTTGGTGCCTCATCCCTCGGGGCTGAGTTTCGCTCGATCGATCTGAATGAGGCGATGCGGTCAGTTCGCGAAGCCCTGGACCTCGGGATGAACTTCATCGACTCGTCGCCCTTTTATGGCAGAGGCTTGAGCGAGTGTCTCCTGGGACCAACGCTTCGCGACGTTCCTCGCGACTCGTACCTCCTCGGCACCAAACTCGGGCGCTACGATACCGCCCACTTCGATTTCTCCGCGCGTCGCGTGATTGAAAGCGTCGATGTCTCATTGCACAGGATGCGAACCGACCACCTCGACATCATTCTCTGCCACGACCTCGAATTCGTGGAGATGTCGCAAATTGTTGAGGAGACGCTGCCTGCCCTGAGAAAACTCAAGGAGGGAGGGAAAGTTCGATTCATCGGAATCAGCGGCTACCCAATGTGCATGTTCAAGTATGTACTTGACCGTACCGACGTCGATGTCGTTCTCTCATACAATCACTACACGCTTCAAAACACGATGCTGGCGGACCTCGTCCCCTACCTGAAGTCCAAAAACGTGGGCTTGATGAACGCAGCGCCGTTTTCCGCGAGACTGCTCACCAACAGTTCCCTCCCTCTCTGGCACAAGGCCACAACGTTTGTTCGGGACGTCGCGAAAAAGGCCTCGGATCATTGTGCCTCGAAAGGTGTCGACATCGCCCAGCTTGCGCTCCAATTCTCGATCGCGAATGAAGATATGGCCACATGTGTTGTCGGCTCTGCGAATCCGGAGAACGTCAAAAAGTGGGTGACCTGGGCCGATTCACCGATCGATTCGCATTTGCTCTCGGAAGTGCTTGAAATCCTCAAGCCTATTCACAACTGGTTTTACATCGAAGGACGACCCGAAAATAACGACCCACTTTCTGCATAGGAAAGCTGGCGTCTGATCCGTAGCGTCTGCATGATTAGCCTTTATTCGGGACCGAATGGCGTACCCTTCGATTGTAGAAGCGAATGGCACGCGCCTCTGGCATTGCCCTGGAGAGTGGTAATTATGAAAGCCTTGTTGCTCGAATCTCCCAAAAATTTTCGCAAGATCGAGATTGATTTGCCCAAGTCGCCGCGGCCCGGCGACGCGCTCGTGAGAGTCCATCGGGTCGGGGTGTGCGGAACGGACCTCAGCGGCTACCTAGGGAAGATGCCTTTCTTCAGCTACCCCCGAATCCCCGGCCATGAACTGGGCGTGGAGGTGCTCGAAGTGGGCGGGGGGGTGACGAACGTCAAGGCCGGCGATCGCTGTTCGGTTGAGCCCTATATTAACGACCCGAACAGCTACGCAAGCCGTAGAGGCAAACCGAACTGCTGTGAACACTTGCAAGTTTTGGGCGTGCATACTGATGGGGGCCTGCGGCCGCAATTCATCGTCCCGGCGAGAAAGCTTCATGTCTCGACGAAGCTCGCATTTGAACAACTCGCATTGGTTGAAACGCTCGCGATCGGCTGTCACGCAGTAAATCGCGCCGCACCTCGATCCGACGAATCTGTTCTGATCATTGGTGCAGGACCGATTGGACTTTCGACACTCGAGTTCGTCAAATTGACTGGGGCCAAGCTGATCGTTCTCGATATGAATGAACAGCGGCTGAACTTCTGCCGAGACGTCATGGGGGTGTCACATACGGTCAACGATCTGGAGAATCTGGAAAAGGATCTTCGGGATTTGACTGACGGACACCTGCCGGACGTGGTGTTCGACGCGACGGGTTCAAACGCCTCGATGTCAAATGCCTTTGGGCTCATCGCACCCGGTGGTCGACTCGTCTTCGTCGGCATCACGACCGATGAAGTGAAGTTCAGGCACCGCGTCTTTCACAAGACCGAGGGGACCCTGCTTTGCTCTCGCAACGCGCTCCCCGAAGACTTCACAAGGATCATCGGATTGATCGAGGCCGGCAAAATCGATACCAAGCCGTGGATCACGCACAGGACGGCCTTCGACGACGTACCGGAGGTTTTTCCGTCCTTCCTCAGGCCTGAATCGGGTGTGATCAAAGCCATCATCGAGGTCGATTGAGATGAGCGAGCATGCCGCCGAAAGAGAGGGTGTGTCAACTACGCCCTGCGTGACCCTTGGGATAAAGCCAAGCTTTGGATTCGGAGATAGAACGGGCCTGGCGACACCGGGACATGTCGCGGCTTTGAACAAGTCAGGTGCGGGCATCGAGCCGATCTTTCCACAGCAATCGATACGCGAAATGGCTCGGACTTCGCGAACGCCTCGTCAAGTAATGGACGACGCCCTTCTCGGGATGCGAAACGCCGGCTGGACGGGTCATACTGGGGCCGATGCCGACCACTTAAAAACCAATGAAGATGCCGACGTGACGGCCGCGGTCGGGTTCACGTTTTTCACGATCGATCCGTCGGGATTCGTTGACGCCCATGCCGACGACTATGACGAACCGACGTCAAGAGCTAAATTCGCGGTGGTCGCTCACGAAGTCAGATGGTTGCACAAATATCACGGCAAGAAAATCGGCCTGTCGACTGGTACGACGGTTCACCTTGACGAGCACGCGTGCCTTCGCGCGGCGGTGAAGTACGGCAGAGCAATCAATCATGCGGTCGCTCTAGCTCGCCATATCGCCAAGGTGAACGACGCGCTCGGACAAGACTATGAGATCGAGCTTTCGGTGGACGAGACCGAACAGCCTACCACTTTGGCCGAGCACTACATCATCGCGGATCAGTGTCTGCGTGGTGGCATGAAACTTGTGAGCCTGGCACCTCGGTTTCTGGGCGACTTCGAAAAAGGGGTTGATTTCAAGGGAGACCTCGACGCACTCGAACAATCAATGCACGATCACGCGGCCATCGCCGACTTGCTCGGCCCATACAAGCTGAGCCTGCATTCCGGCTCGGACAAACTGTCAATGTATCCCGCACTCGCCCGCGCGACCAAGGGCCGATTTCACGTTAAAACGGCGGGAACAAGTTATCTCGAAGCGTTAAGAGTCGTCGCGCGTCACGAATCGTCGTTGTTCCGGCGGATCGTCACATTCGCTCGCGATCATTACGACAAAGACAAGGCGACGTATCACGTCTCGGCGACTTTGCCCGGAACGCCTCCCGAGACAGCGATCGCCAGTGACAAGGAGTTGG
>JAYVYS010000225.1:0-4282 GCA_043784005.1 Isosphaeraceae bacterium | reverse complement strand
CTCTTTCTCGCCTCTTGCTCGAATTGACGGGCCATGTCCCGCGTATACCGCATTGACTGTTCAGCCACGGCGCGGAGCCGAGCGAATTCCTGCCCCATGCCCTTCATCAGGGCGTTTTGTTCCATGAGCGCTTGCTCATTCGCGGTCACCGCGTCAACGCTCTGCCGTTGCAACTGCATCGAGCGGGTAGTCGCTTCCTTGAGGTCCGCGCCTTGAAGATCGACCCCGTTGGCTTGCGCCATGCCTGAGAGGGCGTCTCGGGTTCTCCCTGCCGTCCCCTCGTGGCTTGCGACCTCTTTGGCGCTCTCGATTGCATCGCCCCGGATCTCTGGAAGGCCCGCCTCTTTTCTCGCCTTGGCGCGAACACTCGCTCCGCTGACCATGTTTTTTAGTGTCTGGTCGATGCGCTTGTTGGCCGCGTCCGCTGTTTTCTTCTCGGCCTGTTCTTTCGCATGTTCCGCCGATTGGAAGTTCGCTTGACCCTGCTCGTTCAGGTCGTCAACAAGCTTGTCGGCCTTTTTCTTGGCCGCGTCGGCGCGCTCTTCCTGTTCATTCTCCGTCGCTTCCGCGTGCGAGCCACTTTCCCATGCGGAGCGGGCTCCCTTTGTTTCGCCCCGGAGTTTGCTCGCGAGGTCACCGCGTCCGGCCTTTGCGAGACGGCGGATCAACTCTTGCTGGGCGTCCTCTTGCTTTCCGGCCTGACCTGACCGCGCGTCTTTTCTAAGCGTGCCGAGTTTGTCATCGGCGGTTCCGCCAGCCCTGTTGATCTCAAGCCCAATCTGGTTCGCTCGCTCTTGCGCCTCGTCCCGCCGTTTCTTGGCGGCGTCGGCCATGCCCTGCATCTTGTCGTCAACCGGGCCAAACTTCGAGGCCTCATCAATCCGGCCCTGAATGGCTTTGTATTCCCGATCAGCCTCCACTGCTTCTGTTCGATTTGCCTTCAGTCCGGGGTCGTTACTTGTGATTTCTTCCACAAACTGGCTTTTGAGCGCCGCCGAGACCGTGGCCGCGTCGTTCTCGTCTAGCACCTTGCCGACGGCCGCGCCGCTCTCTTTCTCGGGTGTGCTCTGCGCTTTCCGCCACATCTCAAATTCCGCGATTCCCTCTTTGATCCTCTCGACTTCCTTGGTCGCATTCTGAAGTTCAAGGATATCGACTACCAGCTTGACCGGCTTATCATTGAGTTCCTTGATGCGTGCGGTAAGCTGTTCAACCTTGCTTTTGGCCGTGTCGATCACTGGCGGGAAGTAGTCTTCAAACGTCTCTTTGATCTTGTCCTTGAAGACGAATGCCGCAACCCCCGCGATGGTGAGTATACCGGCAAGCCCGGCCCCACCACCGAGCGCCATCGCGATTCCTTCGATGTTGTTCAGGATGCCACCCACGCCGCCCTGAGTGAAGTCCTGAACGATACGCCCGGACTGAAGGGCAGTTTGCCCAAACCCCGCCATCTTGCTTGTGGCCCTGCCGGTCGCTTCTCCCAGCTTGTCCGCTTCCCCTGTCGCGGTCTTGTGGATCGCAACCCATTTGTGAGCCGCGCCGGTGTTCGTTTGATATGTCGATGTGACGTGTCCCATCTCGGCGGCGATTTTGGCAAGCGCCACTTGCTCGTCGACCGTAACGGCCTGGACCTTCTCGGCTGCTAGCGCGTACTCAAGCGACGACGCTTCGGCCTTTCCTTCCGCGTCCGCAAACGCATAAGTCGCCGTGTCGAGCGATTTCGTCGCGACGTGCATCTTCTCAAGAGTCGCGATGAATGGCGCGGCGGCGGAGTTGTCCGTCTCCAGCTTGAGAACAATCTTTTGTACGTCGTCCGGCATAGATCAGTTCTCCCCCGTCAATGGCGTGGAACACCATCGTTCAACGTGCTGCTTATGCCAATCGATCCACGCCGACCGAAGGTACGCGGATTGCGATTCCGAGGATGATTCGATGATGTGAATCCAGAGCGCGGCGGCTTCCTCCGGGCTCCGTCCGTCGGCAATGAGTTGTCGGCAATAGCCGTGAGCGCGGCGTTCACCATCGGGGTCGTTCGCGATGGCAAGATTCGCGCACTCCCTGAGTAGCGATTCAGCTTCGGCACGGCTGGGCAACGGTTCCACGTGGTCAGCCTTCCTCGGGGTGCGGAGTCTCGGCCAGCACGGGGATTAGCTCGGCGTGGGCGTCGAGGTATTCGAGCCGGAAGGTCGGGTTGTCGTTGGGACCACGCAACGCGAGCCGGATCTCGGCCAGCACATCGTTGGCGGCGTCCTGAGGGGAGACGCCATCAATGCGAACCCGCGCGCGCAGGTGCTTGTGAAGCCACTGGACGCGCGCGGGTTCGGGGTAATATTCGTCATAGATCCGGGAGCGGAAGGGGATCACACGTAATACCCCCCGCCCTTTGCGACGATCAACCCGCGCTCGAGGGTGGCGACTTCGTATGCTGAGTTGTGGACCGCGTCGGCGGCGGCTTTGTCTTCAAGGTTGGCCTCCGCTTTCAGGTGCAGCGCGTGATGCTTCTCGCGAGCCACGCGCAGGGCCTCGGCAAGAACCTGGATCGGGTGCTGTGCTTCCACGGGTTAGCCTGCCTTTCCGGTTACTTTGATGCCCGCTTTTCTGAGGATCTCTTCCCGGAATTTTCGGGTATCCTCGTCGGATCGGGTCGTGTTTTCGTCGGGGATCGCGTCGACGGAGAGTGTGACGCCGGCCGCGCTGAGCATTTCTTGCCGGTACGCTCGTCGCTGTGCGTTCGTGCTATGCGCGGCGAGTTCCGCTTCGTAATCGGCAACGACGTATGCAAGCGCGTGCAGCGCGTTCGCCCGGTTCATCGAGTCGGTGTCAAGCGAGGGCTTGGGACCCAGCGGGCTAACCTCGTCGTCTTCCCCCAGGCCGTTGCCCCTGATTCGCTTGATGCGCTCTTGCTCCCAGGTGTTGACCTTGCGGGCATGCGCCGCATGGTCCTTGGAGCAAACGATAAGCAAATTCTGATATTGCGACTTGGCGGTTGTCAAGTCCCCGTTGATCTCGACAACGGGCCGCAAACCCAAGGCGGTCGCGACTTCGTCGATAAGTTCAGCACGGGGCTGAACCGTGGTCGTCTTCGTAACGGTTGCCATTGATTGAGATATCCTTATGCGTCGGTATGAGGGGTCTGGTAGGTGGCCGCGTATGTGTCTTCGAGCTCTTGGCCCGTCATGGACCGCACGCGCTGAAACTTTGCGGCTTCGGCGTAGAGGTTCCGCAGCGGTTCATTTTGGCTGAAGCCGGTTCGTGGCTCGCCGGTGACGTGGACCAGGAAGCCTTCGCGCGCAGCCACTTGATGGCCATGCCAACGGCGGGCCTCGATCTCGGACCGTTCCACGAGGACCATGGTCCGCACGTGCGCGTCGCGAACGTCCTTCACGGGCGAGTCGGCTGGCCACCGTTGGGCCTCGGTCCTCTGCCTTTGGGCCTCTTGCTCGGCGGCTTGTTTACGCGCTTCAAAAGTGTAAAACGCGTTATTGATGCCATCGCTTATATTGACAATTGCCGTGCTCATGATGCGTGCTCCTTATTCTTGGGTTGAATCGACGTCACCACGAGCCGCTCCACGTCGGCACGCCAATACTCGGTCCGTCCGGTCAGGTTCCGGGTTCCGATCCGACGTTCGGCACCAAGTTTGACGACGGCCCGCACGGAGACGCCCAGGATTGCGGCGGCGACGTCGCGTCCAAGCCATGCGGAAGGTGTGCTATCCATCGGGGTCGATCCGTGATGAGTGAGCGTATCGGGCGTTACGTTCAACTATACGGCCGACGATAGCAGATGTCAAGGCGCACTGATGTGAATTGAATTGAGTAAACTAACACACACTCACGACATAGCGACCTTGTGGCACATTGAGCGCATTGAGCGCATTGAGCGCATTACATGATGACAATGTGCTTAGCTCGACTGGCCACGCGACGTTGGCGGGGTGTCATGGCACTGAGCAAAGTCTTCCGGATCGTGGCCGCTCTGGCGGGTGTGAGATCCCCCGGGCGCTCGGGCTCGGGCTGGGGGATCGCCAGCACGTGATAGCGTCCCGTGGCATCCGTTGAGGGGATGTCATCTCTCATCCCGAACGCGAAGCCGGGGTCGCGGCCCGCTCTCCTGGGGAACGGTCGCACTTCGGGGAGGCCGGAATTCCAGTAGACCATGATCGACCCGACCTGGGGACCGCCGGACTTCTCCAGGCTATCGATGCGGCCCTTAACCGATGGCATCGGGCGGGACTCCGTGACTGTTCCATACCTCGCTGGACGTTGGGAACCATATCGCG
>JAYVYS010000224.1:0-9084 GCA_043784005.1 Isosphaeraceae bacterium | reverse complement strand
TGGCCGTGGGCGACAACGCGGTCCTCAAGGTCGAACTGTGGCAGAGTCCGACGTTCGGTTACAACGGCCTCGTCATCCTGGCCGGGAATAGCACCGTGCGCGGCCTGGTGATCGACGGGTCCGCCAACATCGTCCTGCAGAACGGCGGCGGGAACGTCGTCCGGGGGAACTTCATCGGCACCGACGTGACCGGCACCGTGTCGACAGGAACCGCGGTCTATGGTGTCGTCGCGTTTTACGGCTCCGGCGGGAATATCATCGGCAGCAAGGGCGACGGCGTGGCCGATTTCGCGTCGCGCAACGTGATCGCCGAATCCAACCGCACCAGCTACGCTACCAACGTCGAGGGTACGGACGTCGAGCTCTGGACCCGCGACAACGTCGTTGCCGGCAACTATCTCGGGATCGACGTCACGGGCCAACACGCCCTTACGGGTGGCCCGGGGGCGGCCCTCGCGTCAGGCGTGAGGATCCGGTACGACGCCGTGAATAACCAGGTCGGGAGTCGAGGCCTGGGTTACACGAGCGTGGCCGACCGGAACGTGATCGCCGGCAACCCCGGCAACGGCGTCGTCAACATCGAAGACCCGCCGATGGCCGACAAGGGCAACATGATCGCCGGCAACTACATCGGGACCGATGCGACCGGGACGGTCGCCGTCCCCAACATCGGCATCGGCGTATACGTCCGGGGCGGGACCGGCAGCAATTTCGTCTTCAGCAACCTCATCTCGGGGAATGCCTATTACGGCGTGTTCCTGGACTCTGGCCAGGACGTGGTCATCTCCGGCAACCTGATCGGCACCGACGTGACCGGGACACTGCCGATCAAGAACGGCTTCAGCGGCATCTCGACCCAGGAGATCAGCGGCGGCCACAACCTGATCGGCGGCACGACTCCGGCTGAGCGCAACGTGATCTCCGGGAACGGCCAGTACGGCATCTTTGCCGTGGGAGTGACCGCGTTCACCGGCCTGAAACCGTACGAGTTGATCGAAGGCAACTACATCGGCACCGATATCACCGGGTCCAAGGCGATCGGCAACAAGTACGCCGGGATCGATCTCGAGGCCTCGTATATCACCATCGGCGCCCCGGGCGCGGGCAACCTGATCTCGGGCAACGGCGGCGACCCCTCCTACCTCTCCGCGAGCGGGATCGTCCTCAACACGTCGTCGAATATCACGGTCCAGGGGAATCTGATCGGCACCGACGCCACGGGAACGAAGGTCGTGGGCAACGGGTTCTCCGGCATCTCAGTCATCGTCGCCCCGAACGGCGGGCAGAACCTGATCGGCGGCCCCGGCCCCGGCGACGGCAACACGATCACGGGCGCGACCGGGTACGCCCCTACGGGCGAACTAGGGTACTGCATCGGCGTGACCACGGTGGGTGCAGGCCCGTACACGGTCGTGACGATCGAGGGGAACTCGATCACCGGCAGCACCGGGCTCGGCATCGACCTTAACAACGACGGCGTCACGCCCAACACCCCCGGCGGCCCGCACGCCGGCCCGAACGAGCTCCAGAACTACCCCGTCCTGACCGCCGCCGTCTCGGGCGCGGCTTCGACCGTCGCCGGCACGTTCAACAGCACCCCGAGCACGATGTTCCGGCTCGAATTCTTCGCGAACGCCGTGAACAATCCGTCGGGCCACGGCGAGGGCCAGCGCTACCTGGGCTTCACGAACGTCACGACCGACGCCTCGGGCAACGCGACGTTCACCGCCCCCGGCCTGGCCGCGTCGGCCGTCGGCGAGACGATCAGCGCCACCGCGACGGCGGCCGACGGCAACACGTCCGAGTTCTCCGCCGACATCCCCGGCGTCGCGACGACCAGTCCCGTCCCGTCCGGGATCGCCGCCTGGTGGCCCGGCAACGGCAACACCAACGACGTTGTCGGCGGTGACAACGGCACCCTGGTCAACGGCGCCACGTATGCGGCGGGCGAGGTGTCCCAGTCCTTCTCTTTCAACGGCGTCAACCAGTATATGATCGCGCCCGACGTCACGGCGATCGACCCGACGGTCGCGATCACTGTCGAGGCCTGGGTCACCGCGTCGCCGACAGGCACTTATGCGTTCTTCGTCAACAAATTTGATCACTCGGACGGCACCCAGACAGACGACTCCTACGACCTGGGCATCGAACCGGGTGGACAGTTGCGGTGGCAGTTGGAAACCGTGAACGGGGGCGGAATCAGTGACAACATCTTCGACGTCACGCCTCCGGTCAGCATCTTCGACGGCAACTTCCACCACATCGCCGGGACCTACGACGGCAGCGCGATGAAGTACTATTTCGACGGCAACCTCATCGGCACAAGGCCGGCGAGCGGGGCGATCCACACGACCACGACCCCACTCATCCTGGGGGCGGCTTACGCGAGCAATCCGAATCTCGGGACCGTCGCCTACTTCCTGAACGGCCGCGTGGACGAGGCATCGATCTACAACCGCGCCCTGACCGCGGGTGAGATCAGCGGTGTCTTCAACGCCGGGAGCGCGGGTAAGTCGCAGGCCGGGTTGCACCAGATCGTCACGTGGAGCGGTGCGGGTCCGGACAACCTCTGGGCCGACGGGGCCAATTGGATTGGCGGCGTGGCACCGGCTCCGGGTGACGACCTGGTCTTCACCGCGACCACCTCCAACCTGCTCATCGCGAACAACTTCGCGCCGCTGACCCAGTTCCACTCGATCACGTTCACGGGCAACGCCCATTACCAGGTGCAGGGTAATGCCATCACGCTCGTGGCCGGCATCTCCTGCACGAACTCGGCGACCGTCGATTTCAACATCGATATCACGCTCGGCGCGTCGCAAGTATTCGCCTGCTCGGGGACTGCCCTGAACCTCCAGGGCGCAGTCAACCTGGGCTCATTCGACCTGACCATCGATGGCCCGAGCCTGGTCGAGGTGGACGGGGTGGTCTTCGGGGGCGGCGGCCTGACGAAGGCCGGCGGCGGCACCCTGAGGCTGTACGGCGCCAACACCTACGGCGGCGCCACCTTCATCAATAGCGGCGTCGTCCTGATCGGCAACGCCACGGCGCTGGGCTCGACCGTGGGCGGGACCACAGTGGCGATCGGGGGGCGGCTCTGCCTCACCGGCGGGATTAAAGTCTACGAAAGCCTGACCCTCTGCGGCGCCGGGGTGGACGGCACCGGCGCCCTCCAGAGCATCGGCGGCCTGGCGAATTACTGGTACGGCGCGATCACCCTGGGCTGCAACAGCACGATCGCGGCGGTGACCGTCACCGACACGCTCTGGGTTTACGGCAACATCAACCTCGGCACCTTCACGCTGACCTGCTGTGGCGCGGGGGCCTTCGAAGTCGACGGGGTGATCTCCGGTGGCGGCGGGCTGACCAAGATCGGCGGCGGCACGCTGACCTTGGTGGCGATGAACACCTACACCGGCCCATCGGCCGTGAATGGTGGTACTCTGGTCGTGAACGGGTCGCAATCCGGCAGTCCGGTCATCGTCAATCCCGGGGCCGTTCTGGCGGGCTCGGGCACGGTGGGTTCGATCACGGACCATGGTGGAGTGGTCAACCCCGGCCTCATGAATGCCGGCGTCGTTGCTTTCGATTCGACCGCCACCTTCAAGGTCGCCCTCAACGGGAACACTCCAGGCAACGGCTCCGGGTATTACAATCAGCTCTGTTCTTCGGGAGCCGTCGCCCTCGGGAACACGACACTGACGGCCTCCGTCGGTTTCGACTCGACCGCGGGTGACCAGTTCGTCATCATCAAGACCACCGGCCTCCTGACTGGCACCTTCAGCGGATTGAGCCAGGGGTCGGGGCTCTTTGTCAGTGGCCGGTACTTCACCATCGCTTACAACTCGAATAGCGTGGTGTTGACTCATGTGAGTGCCGGGACGACGACCACGCTCGCCTCCAGCGCGGGTTCCTTGACGCTCGGGCAGTCGGTCACATTCACCGCCACGGTCCAGCCCACCGATTCCCGATCGCTTCCCCCCGCGGTCGGCTCCGTGGTGACTTTCCTGGACGGCGGCACGCCCTTGGGAACGGGTCTCGTGGATGGCTACGGGCACGCGACCTTCACGATCTCGTCCCTCGGCGTCGGGGGCCACGCCATCACGGCCGTCTTCAACGGAGACCACAACCTCGCCACGAGCACGTCAGCCACCTTGAACCCCCTCGTCTTTCCGCAACAGTCGGGTCCTCTCGGGCCCGGGCAGACGGCCACAATTGGATTCTGGCACAACAACAACGGCCAGGCGTTGATCACAAGCTTCAACGGCCGGTCCGATTCGACCGCCCTCGGGAACTGGCTGGCGAGAACCCTTCCGAACCTCTACGGGACCGGCGCCGGCGCTAACGACCTGACGGGCAAGACAAACACCCAGGTGGCCGCCTTCTATCTTGCCCTCTTCAACGTCACGGGCCAGAAGTTGGACGCCCAGGTGTTCGACACGGCATTGGACGTGTATGCCACGACGACGTCACTCGGCGGCACCTACTCGGCCCGTTACGGTTTCCTGGTCACGGCCAACGGCGTGGGCGGTAGCACCTACAACGTCGGATCGAGCGGCTCGGCGTTCGGCGTCGCGAACAACTCCGTTCTGACCGTGTTCCAGATCCTCCAGGAGGTCAACTTCCGGGCTTTCAAGGGCGTGCTTTATAACGGTAGCCAAGCCTCGCGTGACCTCGCTAACACCGTGTTCGATGGCATCAATCAGGGTGGCGATATTAAATCCTGATGGCATGTCTCCGTCTCGGAGGACATCGAGTACGCCGACGATAGTAGGGGCGTGAGTAGCAATGGGGTAGAGTTGGGATGTGGCGCGGTGGTTTGCGGCCCCGTTTCCACACCCCGCGCATCGAACCGTGCTGGCGGATTTCCCGCTCACGGCTCTCGGACAAGAACTCATGCGGGCGCTCACACGAAGCTGCGCTTTCAGCCATCCAGGCGGGTCAGGCCCAGAGTTTGGTAAAGGTGCGTTTCGGCTCGGAGAGGTCTCCGAGGGTGTAATAGAGCCAGATGAACGAAACCGCTCCGCGGTAGAACCTTGATCCGCAGCTTGCCCGTCGGTCCCTACTCTCCGGCTCGTCGACGGCCTACACCTTCCATCGCCCACGCGTCTACTCCGATCCAGTCCTCAACTTTCACGCATATCTGTGGCTACCGCCGGGACATCATGGGGGGTTCCCCCACAAAGGTACGTAAACTCTCACAGGAATCAGCCTAAGTCCTTGTGGGCGCACGATTTTCAGACGTTTCGCTCCTCCCGGATTCATGAGGACGAAAGGGCCAGCGATTTGGGAGGCTGAATGCCGACCGAATCTTGGAGTTTCTCGTCGGAGAAATCATACTCTCCAAGCAGATTGATATGGTGCCAGGCGACGGCCGAGCCGGCGGCCACCGACTCCAGGAGAGCGGCTCGTGTTTCCTTGTCGGGAGCTTCTGTGATCATCTGCGTCAGGTAGAGGTAGTTCCAGCAGACGATGGCGTTCTTGACCAGCCGCTTGCAGGCCTCCACCACTTCTTGCTCGTACTTCTCGGCCTGAGCCATCTCTCGCCCGTTACCGACGGAGATCGCTCGGGAGAACTGATGCGAACTCTCGATCTTATTGAGCTGACCCTCGATGGCTTGGCGTAATCCCACGTCGTCGATATAGCGCAGGATGAAGATCGACTTCAGGATCTTGCCGAAGGCCTTCAGCGAGCGGTAGAGGGCGTGCTGTTTGGAGTAGGAATTGAGGCGGCGGAATACATCGGAAGCTGTGGCTTCCTTGAGGCGAATCGTCGCGACGAATCGGAGGACGTCGTCCCAGTTACCTTCGATCAGTTCCACGTCGATATGACTGGAAGGCTGGACCGCCCATTCGGTTTTGTCCACATCATTGCGACTCTTGAATATATGAATTTTCTGTCTCTTGAGATTCTTGATCCGCGGCGCGTACGAGAAACCGAGCAGGTGCATCACACCGAAGATCGCCTCGGTATAGCCGTGCGTGTCCGTGGAGTGGATGTCGCTCTTGATCACGTCATTGTGCATCAGGCCGTCGATCACGTAGGCGCTCTCCCGTTCGGCGGCACTGATGACGGTCGAGTGGAAGAGAAGGTTTCGTTCGTCAATGAAGCCGTAGATGCTGACGCCTTTGCCCTTGCCGAAGTACTTGAACGAATAGTTGGCGTTGAGGGAGTCGGCCCTGACCTCGAATTTCTGGCCGTCGCTGGAGGTATGGAGTTGGTTCTGGATGCGACGATAGATCTGAGGCAACTCGAGCCGGTCCATGAATCGGAGCAGCGCGTCGTTCACCTCGTGAAGGCCTTCGGGGTAGAAATACCAGTTGACCGTATTCTCCAGTTCCGCAGCATTGATCTCTCGGGAGATCCTCAGGATCTTGCCGGTCCCGATGTCACAACCCAGGGCTGCGATTCCCGCGATGAAGATCTTTTTGGCGGGCCGAGGCCGATTATGACGTTGTTTCCAGTGCTGAAACCCGTCGAGAAAGCCGCTATAGCGATCCACGGTCGCGAGCACTTCAGACAAGGCGATGTAGTGCTTTTCGGGGAACAGGCGGGGCATTATCGGTGGATCCTGATCATCGTGCTTCGTCGGCGTCTGAAGTCGGAGTGAGCCGTCGGCCCGGACGCTTGCAAACTCATTCACGTTTGCGTGTAAATTCTGGTTGGTCACCTGATACTGCTCGAAGAGCCGCGCGTCGAGATCGGCGAGGATGGTCCGTGGCTCCGCGAACGCGGTCAAGCCCGCGCGTTCCAGGAGCAAGTTCCGTTCTTTCGCCCAGCGCTCCCTGGAGATCAAATAATCGTCCAGTGAGCGATATTTGTAGGAGTGCTCCAGGTTCAACGTACCTGACTTGACGGCACCCATGACGTGGAGGGATAAGAAGGCCTTGTACAAGGAGACGCGAAACTTGCCTTCGAAGACCGCCACCTGTTCGGCGGCCGTCATAAATTCAGTCGGCGCGTTCTTGTCGAGCACGCCGTCTTTTTGCTTGAAATGGTCAAGGGCGGCGAGGAGGATCTCGGCCCCCGGCTCCGCGCTTCAGTGGAGAGCCCTGATAATGGGAGAGGCTCGATTCTGCATCCGTGTCGATCGGTCTTCCAGGATGACGTGGTAATTGGTGTCTTTCAGGTCGACCTCGATCTCCTCCTTCAGTGAAGCGACGGACGCCCGACAATCGGCGGACGTCGCGAGGAGTTGACGGATCTGCCGGACCTTTTCGGTGTCGGTCAACCCGGCATCCTCGGTGATCCTCGTCACGGCGGCGGTGAAAGTGAGAGTTTCGCTCAACGAGTTCGCCAGGGATTTCAGGGCGGCTCCCCGCCGTTCGCGGCGATCGTAGCACACCTCCTTGTGGGCGCGCTGAGCGGCATTGACAGCCGGTTGCAGGGCCCTGATGAGCGCGTCGACAAGGTTGTCTTGAAGACGTCGATACTGATGATCCACAAACGCGATTAGATGGAGGTAACGGTCTTCCTCGATCCTGCGAGCGACCTGGAAGATGTCCGAACGGATGACACTGTAGGCGTAGTATCGAATCGCGTCTTGGGGTAACGCCAGCGCCGCGAGGGTCGGTACCAAGCGAGCGTGGAGTCGATGGAGTCATTCAAAATCGGCGATCGTTTCTCGGATCTTGGCCGGTCGAGTGGATTGGGAACATTTCTTGAGAAGCGTCAGGCGATAGCGATGCCCCAAGCTCGTATCGTCATCCGACGGCTTCTCCAGAAGGCTGTCGAGCAAAGTGCGATCCGCGCGAGAGAGATGCTTCTCGACAATCTCGATGAGTCGTTTCTTGTGTGCATTGAGCGACCGAAGGATCAGTTGACTGAGGCGATAATAGCCGGGTACGGCGGTCTTCTCGCGGATGAGCAAATCGATCGCTCGATAGAAGATGAGCTTGGGCTTCAACTGCGAGCGGACCATATCATCAACTTCCCGGCACAGAAATCGCTCCGCTTTCGGTCCGAAGGGTTGGAATCCGTAGGCGTCGAGAATCCACTGCTGGTGCCGGAGTGTGGTCTGCTTGTCATAGGCGTGTGGCTGAACGTATTGAGGGTCGTGGCCGAGCGTCCGGCCGACATACTCGATATCACGCGGCCGGAAGGTCTTCGGCGCGTAGAACTGCTTGGCAGCCCGGAAGTATCCGCTTGCCAGGAGGAAACAGACCTGATTGGTCGGAGTGCGAAACTGTTCAGCTCGCTTGAGGATGATCAGGGGAAAGGTGAAATGCACCTTTCGCTCGACGCTGGTGAACTCCGGCGGGGTGTCGAAGTCCGCTCGTTCCAGCGCGTTGAGGATATCCATGCGAGGCATGGGCAAACCTGCCAAATAGGGTATCGTGAGGTTGAGCCGACGATCGCCCCGAGAATTCGGGCTTACCGAAGGCTTGAAATCTCTGCCAATTTGGCTATAGTCTATTTGTCATTAGATTGGAAGCGATTCGCATGTATGCCTGCTATTGCCGGGTCTCGTCACGACGCCAGAAAAACGACAGCCAGAAGGCCGAAATCGGCCGCTGGCTTACGAATCACCACATCAAATCGACAGCGGTCCAATGGTTCGAGGATCGCGAGAGCGGCACCTCGCTCAAACGCCCAGCGTTCGACCGGATGCAAAAGGCGATCTTCGACGGAGCGATCGACACCGTCGTGGTCTGGAAGCTCGACCGCATTTCACGGCGTCAACACGAAGGCATCGGCTTGCTGGCTGATTGGTGCGAGCGCGAGATTCGTGTGGTGGTGGTCACTCAGCAGATCGACCTGAGCGGGGCGGTTGGGCGCATGGTCGCGAGCGTTCTGTTCGGTCTGGCCGAAATCGAATTAGAGTATCGACGGGAGCGGCAGACCGCCGGGATCGCGGTGGCCAAAGACCGTGGCGTCTACTGCGGACGGAAGAAGGGTACCACCAAAGCCACGCCGACCCGAGCCCGGGAACTTAGCGACCAGGGACTGACCGTCCCAGAGATCGCCAACGTCCTGGCCGTCAGTGACCGCACGGTGTTCCGGTATCTCTCGAGAAGCTTTTCATCACCTCAATAGGTCCAGATTCCTGTGAGAGTTTTCGTACCTTTGTGGTAAACACCCCA
>JAYVYS010000223.1:0-17300 GCA_043784005.1 Isosphaeraceae bacterium | reverse complement strand
CAGCATTGTCTTTTATATTAATTTTAATACCCTTAAAATCAAACTCACCAACTAAATTGCTGCAACTGGAAGTAATTTTATATACACCCAGGTTCATGGAGCAAGGAAGAGGGTGGTCGCCATACCCCCTTCTTCAAGGGCTACCGTCCTCAGTTCTACTTCCGGACCACCGACGTGACCGGCTCGGTGCTGAACCTCCTCTCCGAGGACAACAGTGAGGCCGAAATGTGCATGCCGGGTGACAATATCAAGATGACCGTGGAACTGCACACGCCGATCGCGATGGAGGAATCCCTCCGGTTCGCGATTCGTGAGGGTGGCAAGACGGTAGGTGCGGGCGTTGTGACCAAGATTTTGGCATGACCCCGGCCTTGTGACGTTGTGAAGTTGTGGGTTAAGGTGTTGTGATGTCGGGTTGAACCGACCGATCTGATACGATTGGAAGTCCGGGGTCGCGGGCGGTGGAACCACCGTCGTTCGCCCCGGACCTCCATCCCAAAGGTCGGGTCGGAGTCGCCCGCCCGGGGAGCGGTCGTCCCCCCCAGAGTCGCTGGGAGGAAACGGCCGCCCGCCGTCGTTCTGAGGGGCGCGAAACCCGCCCTTTTCGACAGAGAATCATTGTCCCGGCCGACGGCCAGGCGACGCAGGCAGGAGCAGGCGATGCGCGAGTATGTCTGGCTGGAATGCACCGCGTGCGGCGATCGTAATTACCGGGTTCAAAAAGAAACCCGGGGTGCCGAACGCCTCGAACTCAAAAAATACTGTCGACGCGAGCGAAAGCATATTCCCCACAAGGAATCGCGCAAGAAATAAACCGACGTGGACGGTCTCCGAACCGCTGGCGAGTCTGGTTGGTCGGGATGTCCGTTGTCTTCGCTGGATCAGACTGATAAAGTTTAGCGTGTTCGCCCGCTACGAGCGTAGCTCAATTGGTAGAGCACTGGTCTCCAAAACCAGCGGTTGGGGGTTCGATTCCCTCCGCTCGTGCTCTCCGCTTCGGGATCGGTTTTCCCGCGGCGGCAGGGTTCGGTCCTGTCAGTCGGCCCGGCTTACTCTTCAAATTCGGCTCGGTCGAGGCGACTCGGAACGAAATGCGTTCTCCTCCTCCTCCTCGCACGCCACGCCATCAAGTGAGACGAGTTTTATGGGCAAGGTGAAAGACGGTACGACGGCGTCGAAGCCGGCGAAACCCTCAAAAGGAGGGTCGGCTGGAGGATCCAGGCGCCGCTTTGCCCAGTTCCTCGGGAACCTCCTCAGCGCCAATCTTTACAAGCCCATGCAAGGGCGGAACGCCCGGATTTACACTGCGGCCGGCCTTGGCATTGTGATCGTGCTCGGAATTTATCGGCTCTTCGGCACACTCAATGAATCGTATGGTCAGGGGATCGGATTCGGTGTTTCCTTAGGCCTTACAGTGCTTCTGGGCTGGCTGATCTTCCGGATCGTTCAGTATCCGCTGTTCGTTGAGTTCTTGATCGCCACCGAAGCCGAGATGAACAAGGTCTCTTGGACGAGCCGCGCTGACCTTTATCGGGCCACCACCGTGGTCCTCGTCACGGTCACTTTAATGTCGGTTTATCTCTTTGGTGTGGACTATCTCTGGTCGACCCTGCTCCAAATGCTGGGCGTCCTGAAGTTCGGTGGAGGCGGAGCGTTCGGCTCGAACGCCGGTTGACGTCTTTGAACTCCCTGCGATCGTTTCGAGTCGGCTTGATCTCCCCTGCCGCCTTGACCGGTCTTGCTCACCATGTAACCTTGCCGTCTTGCGTTCTCTGACTTCACCCCATGGTTTGGCTCCGAATCGTCTTGTGGTGTGTTTTTGACACCGCAGTCTTCGCGACGACCTCCGGATTGTCCACTCCGACCGACGAGTTCCGGACCGGATCGAAACGAATGAGTCATCCGACCGACGACAACGCGACTCCCCTGAGCGACATGGATCGGAACGGTGGCCACGTGCCTGCCGCCGAATCTCCTTCCGAACCCGCGCCGGAATCCTCGGGCGTCGAGGTCGAGGAAATGTCTCCTTCCGGCGCTCCGATCGCAACATTATCATCGTCGGAAACTCCTTCCGTCGCGGTTTCCACTGGCGAGCTTATCTCCCTCCCGCATCGAGAAGTCTCCTCCAAGAAGCCGAAACTTAAGCCCGAGCCTGTCGCGGTGCCGGTGTCAGTGCCGACACCGGAACCGACACCTCCGCCTGCTCCTTCCTATGACGATGAAGAAGAAGAGGTCATCGAACTTGTCTGGTACGTCTTGAAGGTCCAAAGCTCCCGTGAGGATACGATCCGCGATGCTTTGGAACGCCGGGTGAAAATCCAAGGGTTGCAGCGCTACTTTGGCAGGATTGTGGTTCCGACGGAGAAGACCACCGAAATCCGCAACAACAAGAAGCGGATCGTTGAGCGTAAGACGTATCCCGGCTACATCATGGTGGAGATGGAACTGAACGAAAAGACTTGGTTCGTCGTCCGTGAGACGCCGGGCGTGGGTGATTTCGTCGGGGCCCACGGGACACCGACGAAGATGACGGGGACCGAGGTCAATCAGATGCTCGGGCAGGAAACGGCCAAGACCGAGGAAGCCCCTCGCGTTCGGATCGACGTCGAGCGCGGCGATCGGGTAAAGATCAAGGACGGTCCTTTCGAGAACTTCGAAGGCTCCGTCGAGGAAGTCATCGAAGCACGCGGCTTGGTCAAAGTCATGCTCATTATTTTCAATCGGCCCACCCCCGTGGATCTTGAATACTGGCAGGTGGAACGGATCTGAGCCGCGAGCGTTTTCCAAATCGCGTCGTTGATGAGTCACTTCATCGCTCGACACGTCGGATCGCTTGTTTCATCGATATGCGATTGCAGAAGAACCCAACGAACGACGATTTCTCGCCGTTACCGGCGATCATGACCCCCCGAATGGGGGGAAGCGGAGTGGACGATGGCGAAGGTGATGACGGCGAAAGTGAAGCTCCAGTGCCCCGGCGGCCAGGCCACGCCTGCGCCTCCTGTCGGGCCGGCACTCGGCCAGCACGGAGTGAACATTGGTCAGTTCGTGATGCAATTCAACGAACGGACCAAGGAGATGAAGGGGACCATCATCCCCATCGAGATCACCATTTACTCGGACCGATCGTTCGAGTTCATCACCAAGAGCCCGCCCGCCGCGATCTTGCTCAAGCAGACGGCCGGTGTCGCCTCGGGCTCGCCCACTCCAAACAAAACAAAGGTCGGAACGGTCACACTCGAACAAGTGAAAAAGATCGCCGAGACCAAGTTCAAAGACCTGAACGCTCGCGACATCGACCACGCTTGTCGGATCATCGCGGGCACAGCGCGAAGCATGGGTATCGACGTCAAGGGTTAATGACGGGAGACGGATCGCCCGTGAGCGTGGTCCGTCAAACGTGATCAGCCATTCGTCATGAGAGTTATCGCAAAAACCGAAGTCTCGGACGCGACCGCCCGCCTCGAGACGTGCCCCGTGGTGGCGAAACCCACGGTTGAGGAATCAAGGCGGCAGCCTCCCGAAAGGAGAGCGAATTTGCCTATCCAATCGAAACGGTATCGCGCTTTGCGCGTGAAGGTGACTGTCGACCCGGTCCCCCTCGCCGAGGCCGTGCGCCAGCTTAAGGCGTTCGGCAACACCAAGTTCAACCAGACCGTCGAAGTCTCGACAAACCTCGGGATCGACCCTCGGCAAAGCGATCAGAACGTCCGAGGGTCGGTGGCCCTCCCTCACGGGATCGGAAAGAGCGTTCGCGTGGCTGTGTTCGCCCAAGGCGACAACGCCGAGAAGGCGACCGCCGCGGGAGCGGACATCGTCGGAGGCGACGACCTCGCCCAGAAGATCAAGGGCGGGTTCATGGACTTCGACGTGGCACTCGCCACGCCCGACATGATGGGCGTCGTCGGACCCCTCGGCCGCGTGCTCGGTCCCCGAGGCTTGATGCCTTCACCCCGCTCCGGCACGGTGACAACCGACATCGTCTCGGCGGTCAAGGAGTTCAAGGCCGGCAAGATCGAGTTCCGAAGCGACAAAGGCGGAAACGTCGCGGCCCCGGTGGGCAAGCTCGCCTTCAGCGAATTGCAGCTCATCGAGAATATCACGACGTTTCTGAACCACTTGCGGCTGGTCAAGCCCGCGGCGGCCAAGGGGACGTACATCCGTTCGATCACCATCTCCGCCACCATGAGCCCGGGCATCCGGGTCTCGGCGTAGCGAATCAAGGGGGTCCTCGGGCGTCGTCCCGGACACGATTATGAGCAAATACGTTAAAGAAATGATGATGGATCAGCTCAAGACGGACCTGGGCGGCAGCACCTCGCTGTTGATCCTCGACCTGAAGGGGCTTGATGCCGTCTCTGAATACGCATTCCGACGCGATCTTCGAGCGAAGAAGATCCACGTCCGGGTGTTGAAAAACAAGCTTGCCCGCCGGGTCTTCACCGACATGGGTGTCTCGGGCCTCGACAAGTTCCTCGAAGGCCCCAGCGTGGCCATATGGGGGGGCGACGGCGTCGCCGAACTGGCCAAGGCCGTCTCGGCGCAGGTCAAGACGCTGAAAAAGCCCGAGATCAAAGGGGGCGCTGTCGACGGCGTCATCATCGGTCCCGGTCAGATCGAGGAGATCACCAAGCTGCCCAGCCGCGAGGCGTTGATCGCCCGCGTGGCCAGCCTGGCACTCGCCCCGGTCACCCGGATCATGGCACTCGCCGGCTCGCCGGCAAGCGGCTTGATGGGCCAACTCAAAACGCTCTCCGAAGGTGCCCCCGCCTCGGATAGCGCGGGCGAAGGCGAAGGCGAAGGCGCGGGCGACGCCATTGCCGAACCCCAGCCCGAGGCTTCCGCCTCTTGACGTCACCGCCTTGCCTTCAACCCAAATATTCGTGATTTCTCACTCGTTCAATCAATCAGATCACTCATCAGTCGTGTGCGATGCTCGCACCCGACGGTGTCAGAAAGGATCGGATACGCGATGTCCACTGTCGAAACCCCATCGTTCGCGGACAATATCAAGACCCTCGGCGACTCGATCGTTCACCTGACGGTCCTGGAAGCCAAGAGCCTCGGCGACTACCTCGAAGTCGTCCACGGGATCAAGCCGGCCGCCGCCGCCGTGGTCGCCGGCCCCGCCGTGGCCGCTGGCCCGGTCGAGGCACCGGTCATTCAGACCGAGTTCGACGTTGTTCTCGAAGCCATTGGTGCCAACAAGATCAACGTCATCAAGATCGTCCGCGCCGCCACCAGCCTCGGCCTCAAGGAAGCCAAAGACCTGGTCGAGGCCGCGCCCAAGGAAGTCAAGACCGGCGTGTCGAAGGACGACGCCGCGAAGCTCAAGAAAGAACTCGAAGAAGCCGGTGCCACCGTCAAGATCAAGTGATTGTTGGCGGAATGCCGGATCGCGGCGGGTCAATGACCAAGCAACGTTCCTGGCGTCCGTCATCCGCCTTGACGCCATTTTGATTCGATCGTAAGCGCCGGACCTTGCCGTTCATGAGATCGACTTGGTTCCGGTCGCTACCAAAGGATGAGACCAACGCCTCCAACAGCCCCGAAGCCGGCCTTCTCGGCCTGGCTCGGGGTGTCTGGGCGCGCGGGCGGCGCTGCTGAAATCCAACGGCCCCTGCCTGCTCGAATCACGTTTCGGCCGCGTGCCGGCTCTCAAGACACGCGATCGCCTGCCGCTCACCTTTCGCCATCGCGACGCAACGCAACCGCATCGCAACGCCCCTAGAGGAGCGCGACGACATGCCCACCGGAAGCACAGTGCGGCGAATCACCCCCCCGGTCAAAAGAAATTTCGGCAAGATCTACGACGTCTTCCAGGTCCCGGACCTGACCGAGATCCAGACCCGAAGCTACGATCGGTTCCTTCAGGCCGATGTCGCGACCGAAGCGCGCACCGATTCGGGCCTGGAAGGGGTTTTCCGCGAGATTTTCCCGATCAAGAGTTACGACTCGACGCTGACCCTCGAATACATCAAGTTCGACCTGGGGAAGCCGCGCTACGAACCCGACGAATGCCGCCAGCTTCGTCTCACCTATGGCCGCCCGTTGCACGTCTGGCTCCGCCTGAACAAAGGCGAGACCGCCATTGAAGAGTCCGTTTATCTCGGCGACATGCCGATCATGATCGGCGGCGGCGAGTTCATCATCAACGGTGCCGAGCGCGTCGTGGTCAGCCAGCTTCACCGCAGCCCCGGCGTCGACTTCGTGGTCGATATCGAGGCGGGCGACCGTAAGCTCCATGCCTGCCGCGTCATCCCCGAACGAGGAAGCTGGATTGAGCTTCAGGTCACAAAGAAGGACACCCTGGGCGTCCGGATCGACCAGTCGGGCAAGTTCTCATCGATGACCTTGCTGCGGGCCATGAGCCCCATTTTCTCGTCCGACGAGGCCATTCTCTCGGCATTTTACGAGACCGAGGCGATCCCCACCGGAGACGGCAAGGCGGCACCGAAGCTCGAAGGCAAGATCGCTTGCGGAGACGTCGTCGATCCCAACACCGGCGAAGTCTTGATCGAGAGCGGTACGACGATCTCGAAGACCTCCGCACAGGTGCTTGCCGACGCCAATCTCGGCGACATCCTCGTCCTCGTCGACACAAAAGATCCGCTGATCCTCCAGTCCCTGCAAGAAGACGCGACCAGCGACCACGAAAGCGCGCTGCTCCGGATCTACCAGAGACTTCGGCCAGGCAACCCGCCTCAGCTTGAAAAAGCCCGTGAGCTCTTCCACGAAAAGTTTTTCGATACCAACCGCTATCGCCTCGGCAAGGTGGGTCGGTTCCGGATCAACCGAAAATTCAACCAGTCGATCGCCGAAGACCAGATGACCCTGGATAAAGAGGATTACGTCAACGCGATCCGCTATATCCTCAACCTTCGCAAAGGCAAAGGGCACGTCGACGATATCGACCACCTGGGTAACCGCCGTCTCCGGACCATCGACGAACTCGCTGCTGACGAGCTTCGAAAAGGCTTCCTCAAGCTCCGAAGGACGGTCCAGGAGCGGATGAGCCTCAAAGACGCGGAGGACATGACCCCGCGCTCCCTGATCAATCCCAAAAGCATCAGCGCGGCGATCGAATACTTCTTCGGCCGGGGCGAGCTTTCGCAGGTCGTCGACCAGACCAACCCGCTGGCTCAGCTCACTCACGAACGCCGGCTCTCGGCGCTCGGCCCGGGCGGCTTGAATCGCAAGCGTGCCGGGTTCGAAGTTCGCGACGTCCACATTTCCCACTACGGCCGGATTTGCCCGATCGAAACTCCCGAAGGGACGAACATCGGCCTGATCAGCTCGCTCGGGATCTACGGCGGCGTCGACGAATACGGGTTCCTCGTGACCCCGTACCGCGAAATCAAGCACGGCCACCGTACCGAAAAGGTCGTCTGGATGCGCGCCGATGAGGAAAGCGAGGCCTACCTCGCCCCCGCCGACGCCGACATGGACGAAAAAGGCAAGCTGGTCGGCCCGCAGGTGATCGCCCGGTATCAGACCGACTTCCATTTGATCCCGATCGACCAGGTCCAGTATATGGACATTTCTCCCAAGCAAATGGTGGGGGTCTCGGCCGGTTTGATCCCCTTCCTTGAGCACGACGACGCCAATCGCGCGCTCATGGGTTCGAACATGCAGCGCCAGGCGGTGCCTCTTCTCGTCGCCGAGCCCCCGATCGTGGCGACCGGCCTGGAAACGGCCGTGGCCATGAACTCCGGCATGATCGTCAAGGCCCAGCAAGATGGCACGATCACTTACGTCGACAGTAACCGGATCATCGTTGATCACACCAATATTTACAAACTGCGTAAATATGTTGGCTTGAACGAGCGCACATGCCTCAACCAGAAGCCGGTTGTCGAGGTCGGTCAAAAGGTCAAAAAAGGAGAGATCCTGGCCGACGGTGCCAGCACGTTCAAAGGCGAGCTCGCCCTGGGCCGAAACGTCCTGGTCGGCTTCATGGCGTGGGATGGTTACAACTTTGAAGACGCCATCATCATCAGCGAAAAACTGGTGAAGCAAGACGTCTACACGTCGATCCATATCGAAGAGTTTGAGATCGAGATTCGCGAGACCAAGCTCGGTCGTGAGGAGTTCACGCGGGACATTCCCAACGTCTCCGAAAAGGCGCTTCGGAACCTCGACGAGAACGGGATCGTCCGGATCGGGACGTATGTCAAACCCGGCGATATCCTGGTCGGCAAGGTCGCGCCGAAGTCAAAGTCCGAGCTGACTCCCGAAGAGAAACTCCTTCACGCGATCTTTGGCCGCGCCGGCGAAGATGTCAAGAACGACTCGCTGGAGGTCCCCTCCGGGGTCGAAGGCATCGTGATCAACACACAGCGGTTCAGCAGGCGAATGAGCCTTAGCGAAGACGAACGCAAGGCCTTCGAGAAAGAGTTGAAGGATACCGAGACGACCGAGAACGTCCGGATCGCCGACGAATATAAGCAGATGATCAAAGCCTTGGAAGAAGCCATCGGCGGACCCGTGCTGGACCCGAACTCGGGCAAGGCGCTTGGCCGTGACAAAGACCCCAAGGTCTTGGCCGACGAGTCCGAGCGTTTCCGCCTCGAAACGCTCGATCTCCGCAGTCCCGAGAAAACCGAAGAGGCCCGATTGGTGGTCCGCCAGTACGGCCCGAGAGTCGAATCGCTTCGCGATGAGAAGGACCGGAAGCTCAACAGCCTGAAGCGGGGCGATGAGCTTCCTTCGGGCGTGTTGCAGATGGTCAAGATTTACATCGCGACCAAGCGGGTGATCTCGGTCGGCGACAAGATGGCCGGTCGTCACGGAAACAAGGGGGTCATCGCCAAGATCCTCCCCGAAGAGGACATGCCGTTCCTGGCCGACGGCACCACCGCCGAGATTCTCTTGAACCCGCTGGGCGTGCCGAGCCGTATGAACGTGGGTCAGATCCTTGAGACCCACCTGGGCTGGGCCGCGGCCAAGCTTGGATTCCAGGCGATCTGCCCGGTCTTCGACGGGGCGAGCGAGGACACGATCCATGAGTGCCTGATCGCCGCCGGCCTGCCCAAGAACGGCAAGGCCCAGCTTTACGACGGCCGCACGGGCGACCAGTTTGACCAGAAGGTGACGGTGGGCTATATCTATATGCTCAAGCTTCACCACTTGGTGGACGACAAGATCCACGCCCGGGCCACCGGCCCGTACAGCTTGATCACCCAGCAACCGCTCGGTGGCAAAGCCCGGTTCGGAGGTCAGCGGTTCGGCGAGATGGAAGTGTGGGCCTTGGAAGCCTACGGAGCCGCCTACATCTTGCAAGAGCTTCTCACGGTCAAATCCGACGATGTCGAAGGCCGAACGAAGATCTACGAAAGCATGGTCAAGGGCGAAAACACGCTCGAAGCCGGCACCCCGGCGAGTTTCGACGTGCTGACCAACGAGATCCGAGGTCTCGGGCTCAACATGCAGCTTGAGAAGAAGCGGATCTGATCGAACGCGATAATTCCAATGGATTTCGAGCCCGGTGGGACTTCATACGGAGTCTGCCGGGCTCGTTCCGTTCCATTCCGCACCCGGCCTTTGGATTTCGGAGTCCCCCCTCTCCCCCCTCGCCGTCAGGTTCCGACTTGGTTACAACAAAGAGCATCAACTCAACGAGTTCCTCTCAAATGGAGAGACTGACCGTGACGTTCGACCATGTTGCCATCAACGTCACCGATATCGCCAAGGGAGTGGCCTGGTATCAAGAAAAACTCGGCGCGACGGTGCTCTACCAGGATGCGACCTGGGCGTTTCTCATGACCGGTGGCACGAAGCTCGCCCTGACCTTGCCCGACCAACATCCCGCCCATATCGCGTTCGACATCGGCCCCGCCCCCGCCGAGGAGTTTTTCAAAGGGGCCAAGGTGCATCGCGATGGCTCCGTTTCAAAATACGTCATCGACCCTGACGGTAATGCCATCGAGTGGATCCATTATCCTGACGGAACGAAGTTAAATTAATGGAAACCAGATCCCCATGAGGCCGACCGCCGCTCTCTCCGGCAAGATCGCGCTCGTGACCGGTGGTGGTCGCGGTATTGGCAAGGCGATCACTCGAAAGTTCGCCGAACACGGCGCGACCGTCGTGATCGCGAGCCGAAAACGTGAGGTTCTCGATGCGACCGCCGAGGAACTCAACAATCAAGGTTTCCCGGGTAACGTGGTGGCCACGGAGTGTCACGTCGGCCGGAAGGATCAGCTAGAGAGTCTGGTCAAGTTGACCGAAGACACGGTGGGAGCGGTCGATATCCTGGTGAACAACAGCGCCACGAACATCGGCCAAGGCCCGGCGCTTGATGTCACCGATGAGATGCTCGACCGGATTTTCGATGTCAACGTGAAGGCCGCGCTGCGACTTGTGCGGCTGACCGTGCCAGGCATGATCGCTCGAAAATCAGGGTCGGTGATTAACATCGTCTCGATCGGCGGGCTTCAGCCCTTACCGGGCAGCCTTCTTTATTGCGCCTCGAAGGCCGCGCTCATCATGATGACCCGAGCCTGGGCCAAGGAATTCGGTCCGGCGGGCGTCCGCGTCAACGCGATCGCTCCCGGTCTGATCCAGACCGATTTCAGCGCCTATCACTGGCAAGATGACCAGCGTCGGGAAGAGATCATGAGCACGCAATCACTCCGCAGGCTCGGTCAGCCCGAGGATATCAGCGGCCTTGCCCTTTTCCTTGCCACCGACGCCGCGGCTTTCATCACCGGCCAGACGTTCGTGGTGGATGGTGGCTCGATCGGCTGATGAGCGGACCATACCAGACTCGGACATCCTCAAAACCAGAGCTTGAGCAGTTCGAGCTTTAGCCAGTTCTCAGGCCAAGGGATCGGCGCTTTCAATTCCTCCGCACGCGCCATGTCGGGAAGGAAAAGGGTCCGGTCGAGTGTCGAGACGATGCCCGGACTGATCACCGAGAGCCCAACTTCACGGTTGTTTCGCAGGCTCAGCTCGTCAAAGTTGCCGGTGCCAAGATAGGCCCAGACTCCGTCGATCGTCATCGCCTTGACATGCGTCATTCCCGGAGCGAGAAAGACTCGCACGCCTCCTTTCCAGAGGCGGCTCGCCGTGAGCGAGACATATTGATTGAGCCGAGGAATGTTCCCCCGCAAGGTCACGACCACACGAACGTCGACCCCGCGCCGCCGCGCCGCGATCAGTTTCTCCGCCAGGATCGTGTCACTGAAATAAGGGTTTTCCAGGTAGATATGATGCGATGCATGATCGACCGCATGATAAATTGTCTCTTTCAAAGACCTGTCGCGCGCGTCGGTGCGGATCATGCGAACATGAGAATTCGACAAGGAAACCGGATGATCGGCCACGATCGGACCTTCCGGCAGCCCACCGACCTCACGCCAGCGGTCCTCGAAAACGGCCGCATATTGCGAGACGACAGGACCTTCGGCGAGTAACGCGAGGTTTTCCCAAGACCTTCGCGCGACTTCGGTCAGGATCATGCCCCCAGTCCAGGCAACCCGGCCGTCGATGACCGCGAGCTTGCGATGATCGAACCGGAGGAAGGAATCACCGGGTTCGATCACCGAGATCCCGGGAATGGTGCGAAGGTGATCGAGAATGGTGGAAAAATTCGAGGCCGCCGCGGCGTTGTGGATCAGCCAGCCACCACGATCGACAAGCAACCGCACATGCACCCCTCTTCGGGCCGTCGTTTCCAAAGCCTCCGCGACCTCGCGCCCGGTCGGGTCGTCTTCCCAGCCGTAGATCATGAGGTCAACGCGATGCGTCGCACCCTGGATCAGAGTAAGGAGGCCCTGCACGGCCGCCTCGCTCGACGGCAAAAGGGTCAGAAGGGCCGGCATCGGCGGGCTACCTCGGCGGGCGTCGAGGTCGCCGTCACCCGCGTTGCTCAGATGCACCAGGGGCCTTACCGAACCCAGTCGGCTCGTCAGCTCCCGGCCTCGCACTCCCAGGCGTTCCGAACTTCGGCCGACGATCTTCAAAAACGATCGCAGAGGCCGATGCGTCACTTCTCCGAGCGTTGAGCCGATCGCCTCGGTCACGATCGCCGTCTTTTGCGATCGACCGATCACCGGATACTCAGTTTGACCGGGAAGCGGCCTGGCGTTCGCAGGTACGACCGGAGCGGGGTGGTCTCCGCGTGCCGGCGTCGGCAACGTGATCGCAAGTGTGATGAACAATGGCGGAAATGCGCGATGATTTCGGATTTGACGCCAACGCATGGACGAACACCCTCGGCCCATCGTAACCATTCCATCTCAAAGGATCGACCGGAAGAGCACGAGGGATTGATCCGAGTCTTCGATTTCGTTCTCCTACTTCCCCTTTCCCATCGACGGTTCCAGTGCCTCGCGTACTTGATCGGTCAGTTGCTCGTGACGAGTTCCGAGCGTTCGAGCGACATTACGGAGGTCGTTGCCGGTCCCCTGAGGCGACTCGGCGTTTTTCTGGAGGTCAAGCAGATTTTGCCAGAGGTCGTGCATCGGCTTGCGGGCGGCGACGGGTAAACGGGGGTTGGAATCGGCGCGACAGAGTGCGGGATAAAGGGTTGCGACGGTGGTTTGGTGAAGGCGGTCGCCTATTTCTCGACGGTACGAACGCACGGCAGCGATCCGGATTTGCGCGGGGTCGATCCCTCGGATCACGCCCTCGTCCATCAGGCGTGCGATAGTGTGAAGTGTCTTGGCGTAATCGATGCCTATTGCTTCCAGCGGCGAGATCGCGGTACGGATGTCGTGGATCGCCCCTGAAGTTTCGGCGGCCGAACGAGGCAGGGATTCGACGCGCTTTAATGCCGAGGCGAGGTCGCCGACGGGGATGCACCCGGCGATCCCTTCCCGCAACGCGTTTTTGAGGGTGGCGACGCCGATGACTCGCCCCTCCGAGCCGATCACCGGGCCGCCGGAGTTGCCCGGGTTGATCGAGACGCTCATCTGAAAGAATGTCTGATTCTTATGCGTCATCAATGTGCTCATGACGCCCCGGCTCACGGCATTCTCAAGGATGTCGCCCGCCCCTGTTCCCGGATTGCCGATCACGGTCACTTCCTGGCCTCTGCGGAACCTGTACGCGGATTCGATGTCGAGCGGGGCCAGTTTCGAGTCCACCGAGAGAAACGCGAGGTCCCTCCGCACGTCTTCCCAGAGCAGGCCTTTCACGATCGGTTCGCGATCGGCGGGGCTTGCCGAGGTGAAGATGACCTTGATCTTCCGGACAGGATCAAGTGAGATCACATGAGCGTTTGTGACGAGGATACCAGGGCGGATCATGAACCCCGTCCCGAACGCCTTTTCTCCACGAACAAGAGCGACAGAGCCTTCGGTCCTGGCGACGACTTCCTCGGTCGAGAGAAGTCGTCCGCTGGTGGAGATCGCGTCGGCGGTGCCGGACCATCTTGTCACCGGCGTCTCTCCAATGAACGCCGCGATCAACGTCGCCGTGGGCGACTCCGCGAAAGGAATCTCGCGGGTCGGCGTTTCGGCGATGGCGACGCCGAGACTTGGGGGCGAGGTCGCGGCGGTGGGAGCTTTGGACCGAAGCGGGTTGATCTCGGCGGGTGTTTTATTCGATTTCGGCGGTGTGGGAGGGGGGCGAGGGGTGTTTCGCGACCATTCGTACCATCCGAGAGTGACCCCCAGGCAGACCAACAACCCGACCAGGCGTAATTGCTTGAACGACATAAGCCGCGTCCTGTTCGGGTCCGAACTTGATTGCGGACCGGACCATCCCCGGCCTTACCGACAAGCCTAGTCCGCGGATTGATCGGGCCAATCCGTGTTTCAAAAAAGCAGATATGGCATTTGGCTGATGGGTGCCACGAGTTCGCACGCGAACCCGTGCCCTGGAGCCTCTGCGTAACCCACGGGTTCGCGTACGAACCGCGTGGCATTCTGTTATCGTTCTTCCGGCTCTTGAACCCGTGAAGGGCTCTGGCCACGGACTTGATCCTGAGCGCGGAATGGGGGAAAGTCGTATCGGGAAGCGATCGGAAGACGTCCTTTCGCCCACCGCGACGACGGTTCCAGGTCATGAAAGACAGGGTGTGGCGATGTCGACGAAGGGAGACCATCGAGCCGTTTTTCTAGGCACCGACGGCGGCGCGACGATGTCGAAAGTCGGTGGCGTCTGGGAGGATGGGACCACGATTTCGACCCGGCTCCTTCAGTATCCCACGAACTCGGCCGGGGGACCCGATGCCGTGGTTCAAGGCTGGGTCGAGGCGGGCTCGCTCTACCTTCAACAAAACGATCTGAATTGGGATGATGTGGAGGGCGCGGGGCTGTCGATCCCCGGGCCTTTCGTGCGCTATGGAGTCTGGGGCCACTCGGCGAACTTGCCGGCATCCTTTGGGGGATTCGACGTCCATTCCGCCTTCAAGGCTGCCCTCGCGGCCCGCGCGGGACGTTTCGTTCCCTTGACCACGGGCAACGACGGCAACCTCGGCGGCGTGGGAGAGGCCATTCGTGTACGTGGGGATAGCAAAGAGGGTGTGTTGATGCTTGCCCCGGGGTCGGGTCTGGGCTGCGCCTATGTCGGTCGCGATGGTTTTCCGCTCGAAGGAGACACGCTCTCCGGGATGGAGGCCGGTCACATGCCGTTGCCACTTCATTTGCTCGGTGCCAAGGCTTATCCTTGCGGTTGCGGACGTACCTGGGGTTGCGTGGAGGTGTATACGACCCTTTCGGGCCTCCCTCATTTACTGGCCGATGTGCTGCCGCGCTATCCTGATCACCCGATGGCCACCTCGCACGAGTCTCCCAAAGAAAAGGCCATGGCCTTGCGGGGTCTGGCTCAAAAAGGAGACCCCCTCGCGCTGGAACTGTTCGATTTCCAGGCCAGGGCGCTGGGGCTGCACGTCGCGAACCTGGCGTTGGCCCTCGACCCTCGGTTCGTCGTCATCGGCGGTGGTTTGATGGACCCGGAGGCCACGACCGTGGAGTTTCGCGAACGCTATCTCGGAATGGTGCGAGAGACCGCCCTGCCCCACCTCTGGCCCGCTCAGCAGTCGACGATGCGATTCGTACCCGCGAGCCTGGGCGAGCTCTCCCAGGCGATTGGCGCCGCGCTTGTGGCGCTTTATCGAAACCGGGCCTGAGCGTCGTGGCGACTCAGGCGATCGACCCCTGACAGCTCGAACCCGCTCCCGCGGTGCATCCGAAACAATGCCTGCCCGTCACGATGGGACGTCCCGCGACTCGATCCGGATCGAAGTCTCGAATATGTCCCGGCCCCGGCCCACCTCCCGTGATCCCGAGGTCGAGCATTTGGTTGAAATCACAATCGAAGAGGCGACCGTCCCAGCCGACCGAGAGCGTCGTCCGACACATCAAACCCGAGACGGCCGCGGGATTGAATGCGGAAACGAGTTTCTCAAGGTACTCCTCGACCCGGCCCGCCGCGTTGAGGTCTTCAAGAAAGCGGCTGATCGGCATGTTCGTGATCGTGAAGAGCCGATTGAACGCGATCCCAAACCCCTCTTGAAGTTTCCCCCGGAAATCAGCTTCAAGCGTGGGTTGGTCAGGAGGCAGAGAGGGACCGACCGGATTATAAACCAAATTCAAGATGAGACCGCTCGCTTCGATGCCATATCCCAGCCCGTTCAGCCTTCGTAACGCTTCGATCGAGAGGTCGAAAACTCCGTCGCCACGTTGTCTGTCCGTGTTTTCGGCGGTGTAACACGGAAGTGACGCGACGACTTCAACGTGATGCTCAGCCAGGAATTCCGGCAAATCTTCGAACCCCTTGGCAAGCAAGATCGTCAAGTTGCATCGATCGATCACTCGGGCTCCGAGCTTGCGGGCCTCCTCGACCAGCCAGCGGAAGTGCGGATTCATCTCAGGCGCTCCGCCTGTGATATCCAACACGGGAATTCGACCCCGTTCGACCGCCTTGAGGCAAGCCCGCATGGTTTCCCTGGTCATGGATTCGCGACGATCCGGACCCGCATCAACGTGGCAGTGGCGGCAAGCCTGATTACAAAGCTTCCCGACATTGACTTGAAGAACCTCCACCCGATCCGTCGTGAGGTCGGGTTGTTCGTGGCGGGCGAGCATCTCCTCGAACGTCACGCCATGAGCGAGGAGTTCGCGTTGATGCGAAGGCGACGAGAGCGGGTGATTGCGAAGAACCAGAGAGCGAGTCGCCGGCATGAGACTTGTTCCGGAAGGGCGGCGATGGGTCAGTTGATTATTGTAACGACTTGACGACGCCTCAGTATCAGAAAGGAACTCGACAGGAGGCTTGCAAAGTCCGACATAATCCCTTCCCACCGGGAGAAGGTGCCGCGAAGCGGCGGATGAGGGTCCTTTTTGCATTGAGCGGAGCCCGTAGACCCTCATCCGGCCTTCGGCCACCTTTTCCCAGGGGGGGGAGAAGGACGGACTTTGCAAGCCTCCTGGACTCGACGCCTTCGTGGCCAGTGCGTATAGAATAGATCCAGGAGTGGAGGCGTCCTCTTTGACAGCCCATTCCCGGCGCGTCGGTTTTGTGCAGGAGTCGATCCATGTCGCTACGCATCTTGACGGTCGGTCTCGGAATTCTCACGACGACGTTGTGCCTCGCCGCTTCCGCGCAGGACGAAGTCGTTAAGCCCAAGCCTGATACGGCCAAAGACTCGGCCAAGCCCGCAGACAAGCCGAAGATCGCCAAGGCGACCTTTGGAGGCGGCTGTTTCTGGTGTACCGAAGCCGTTTTCGAACGCATTCCCGGCGTCAAATCGGTCGTCTCGGGATACGCTGGAGGAAATGTTCAGAACCCGACGTATGAGATGGTCTGCACAGGATTGACCGGCCACGCCGAGGTCATTCAGGTTGAGTTTGATCCCAAGGTTGTCACTTACGAAAAGATCCTCCAGATGTTCTGGGACAGCCACGATCCCACGACCCTGAATGCGCAAGGGGACGACTTCGGCACCAATTACCGTTCGATCATTCTTTACACCGACGAAGAGCAAAAGAAGGCCGCGCAGAAGTCGTACCAAGAAGAAAAGATCAAGAAGAAATATAAAGGCCGTCGGATCGTCACGGAACTGGTACCTCTGACCGTGTTTTATCCGGCCGAGGAGTATCACCAGAATTACTTCACAAACAACCGAGGCAACGCGTACAGCGACACTCACATCGAGCCGAAGTTGCAAAAGTTGAGACTGAACAAGGTGCCCCAGCAATCGCGTTGATCGTGTCGAGAGTTAGACGGAAACAAGGTATTTGTCATGGTGTTCCGTTGGCAACATTACGTTGAGGAACGCAAGGACGTGATGATGGGGAAGCCGGTCTTCAAAGGGACCAGGCTGACCGTCGAGCATATCCTCAACGAAA
>JAYVYS010000222.1:0-3518 GCA_043784005.1 Isosphaeraceae bacterium | reverse complement strand
GATGGCCGACGCCGCGGAGCCTGTTGGTGGGCCGAGGAATTGGGGTAACTCGTGGCTCCCCGCCACTTTTCAGGGAACTCCGTTCCGCAAGGACGGCGCGCCGATCCTTTATCTTGAGCCTCCCAAGGGGGTCTCGGACCGTCAACAACGTTCCAAACTCGACCTCATTTCCGAGTTGGATCGTCGCCACGCCGAGCCTCGCGCCGACGATTCCAGGCTCTCGGCGCGGGTGGCCGCGTATGAACTCGCCTATCGAATGCAGTCCACCGCGCCCGAGGCCGTGGATCTGACCCAGGAGACCGCAGAGACGAAACGGCTCTATGGGCTCAACGATGATCGCTGCAAAGAGTTTGGCGCGATGTGCTTACGCGCGAGGCGACTGGTCGAGCGCGGGGTCCGATTCGTCCAGCTTTATTGCGGATCAGGAAGTCAGTGGGATGCCCACAACGACCTGGAGGGGAATCACGGCAGGCTCTGCCCGCGAAGTGACAAGCCGGTCGCGGGCTTGATCACCGACTTGAAGCGTCGCGGGTTGCTCGATGATACGCTCGTGATCTGGGGAGGCGAGTTTGGACGAACGCCCATGAACGAGAAGACCGACGGGCGTGATCACAACCCTTACGGCTTCAGCATGTTTCTCGCGGGCGGGGGTGTGAAGGGGGGCCATACATTCGGCACGACGGACGAGTTTGGGCTTCGCGCGGTCGAAAACCGGGTCCACGTGCATGACTTGCATGCGACGATCCTGCACCAGATGGGTCTGGATCACCGCCGCCTGACGTTCCCGCATGACGGAAGGGACGAGCGTTTGACGGTCAACGCCGGGCGAGTGATCAAAGAGATCCTCGCCTGACGCGACCTCGGACATTTTCCTCAGCGCTTGGTCTTCGCCGATACTTCGCCGGCCCTTGCGAGCTTCGAGGGTGAGCTGAGATAACAAGGCAAAGTCTGCGCGAGCGCCGGGGTCGCATTGATTCGAAGACCCCGTCGCCAGGTTCGGTCGACGTGGCCGGCCTCTCGGATCGTGATTGCGAACGTGCAGTCTCGGTCCGCATTCACGATCTCGACATCGTCGAGTTGGACAAGTAGTAAACCGTTGCCGTCGACGTGTTCGTTCCGCGTCCGGAACTTGCATCCGGCATGCGCGGCCTTGATTTCGACGTCGCACCCCTTGGTGGTCAGGCCGGCGATCTTGAGGTCGAGCTTGATGGTGTGCGGCTTCGCGGCCGTGTCTTTTGGTTTTGTCGCGGGCGACGCGGGCTCGGACTTTGGCGCGGGGGCCGTCGGCTTCGCGGTCGGCGGGGGGGCCGGTTTATCTCCGTCACCGGCCATCGCCAGCGCGGCGGAGAATCCCACGGCGAGCGTCAAAGCGGCCATCCATGACCTGCCTTGCATGCGGTTGCACTCCTTTGCGAGGGTCGCATCGACCCGAGACTCCGCGACCCTGCCCGCCGGCGACGAATTACCGGGAGCGCGCGATCGGGCTTGCCATCCTGTGCCTGCGCTGACTGCCCGCTCGAATCTGAAGGTGGGGCCAGGACCAAAGTCCTCGGCCGTTCGCGTGTTGTTTGGGCGGGCGAAAAGTAACCCGGCCCGCCTTTTCACGCAAGATCAGAACACGGATTGCCGATAACCGTCCGTTTGCCGCAAACCGGCTCAGATTGTGCGGCCGCCATCGATCACAAGGACCTGTCCGGTCATCAGGCTATTGCCATCGGCGAGAAAGACCGTGGCATCGGCGATATCTTCCGGAGTGGCGGGTCGCTTCAACGGCGTGACGCGCATCGCTTGCTCGACCATATCTTGATGGTCGGCCAGCCATCGGGTCTGAACGGGGCCGGGAGCGACTGCGTTGACCCGGACTTCAGGTGCGAAGGCTTTGGCCAGGCTCTTCGTCAAGGTGATCACGGCCCCTTTGCTCGCAGCGTAGGCGATCGAGCTTCCCGATCCTGCGATCCCGGCCACGGACGCGATGTTCACGATATTGCCGCCCCGCGCCTTGAGGTGAGGCATCGCCGCGCGGCAGCCGTAAAACGTACCCTTGACGTTGACCTGAAGGATGTCGTTCCAGACTTCCTCGGTGAGCCCATCCAGGTCGCGATGGTCGACAAAATGCGTCGTCGCGGCGTTATTGACGAGCACGTCGAGCCCGCCGAACGCGCGGAGTGTCGCCTCGACAAGCCCTCGAACCGCGGAGTCGTCTCCGATATTCGCCTGGTGAAGCAGTACCTCGGCGTTGCGAGCGCGGACGCCGTCGGCGGTTTCTTCGGCCTCGGCTTTTGACTTCGAGTAGTTGACTGTGACAGCGAACCCGCGATCGGCGAGTCGCCACGCCACGGAGCGGCCGATACCCGTCGCGGAGCCGGTCACGATGGCGATGCGACGCGCGGTCATCGAATCGATCCGTTCGACAGGGTTGGCGTGACGAAACTCACGGGTGCGGCACCAGGGTCGGACAGAACCCTGGCGGAGACGACCGAGCGAGCCACCTTGTCAACCGACGGACCCATCCATCGCAGAAGCATCTGCTGTGGAAAAACGCCCAGCAAGACGGTCAGTACGACCAGCGGGGCGGCGATGAGGATCTCGCGCACATTCATGTCGGGATAGACATGGTGATGATGGTCACCTTTGCCGAGGAAGATCCGCTGGAGGGTCCAGAGGATGTACCCGGCGGTCAGGATCACGGCCGCGGCGGCCAGGACCGCGAGTCGCCAGTCGTAATTGAACGACGCCAGGATCACGAACGCCTCCGCGATGAACCCGCAAAGCCCCGGCAGACCCATCGATCCGAAGAAAATCAGGAACGACACCGCACCATAGATGGGCATCATGTTCAGCAAGCCGCCGAGCTTTTTAAGGTCGCGAGTGTGGGCGCGCTCGTAGATCACACCGACGAGGAAGAACATGCCGGTCGAGGTGATCCCGTGGGCGATCATCATGTACATCGCCCCGTTGACGCCGTAGGCGTAATAGCGCGGGTCGGATTTCGAGGCGAGAACCATCACGGCCATCCCAAGCGTGACATAGCCCATGTGGCTGACCGAGCTGTAGGCCACCAGTTTTTTGAAGTCGGTCTGCGCCATTGCCACGAGCGCACCGTAGAGGATGCTGAAGACACCGAGCGCGGCGACAAAGAAGGACCAGTCGTAAGCCCCCGCAGGCGCGAGCGGCCATGCCAGGCGAATCAGGCCGTAACCGCCGATCTTCAGCAACACACCCGCGAGGATCATCGAGATCGGGGTCGGGGCTTGAACGTGAGCGTCCGGAAGCCACGTGTGGAACGGGAACGACGGCAGCTTCACGAGGAAACCGACAAGGAACAGGACGAACACCACATTTTGCACCCAGCGACCGTAAAAACCCGTCTCAGTGGCGATCTGCGTGAGTTTGACAATGTCGAACGAGTGTCCCGAGAAGTCTTTCAACGCCGCGTCACCAGGCCAAAAGTAAAGCGTCAAGACCGCGGTCAGGATGAAGACCGAGCCGAACAGCGTGTAGAGCAAGAACTTGATGGC
>JAYVYS010000221.1:0-2019 GCA_043784005.1 Isosphaeraceae bacterium | reverse complement strand
CCGAATTGCCATGGAGCGATGCTTTACAGGCGTCTACTGTCATTATCGATCAAGAGGCGTCGAGTGTCCCCGGAACTTGAGACAGAGAAGGGGTCGATTGTGCATAGGGCGTTGGCCTGGTCAATCTCACAATTGATGGGGATTCTTGCCGGGGTGCACGTCAGCTTCTGCGCTCTCCGCTCGGGGGTCGAAAACGTCAATAGTAGAACGTGAGGATTCCGTGGTAGATTGCGGCCGCTTGGTGGTTTAGGAACCCTTGATGATCCCAGGGAGGCCGACTCATGGATGAACCGACGACGGCTCTTCAGGAAAAATTGGATCAACTGCTCCGGGAGGCGGCTCGGGTCGCGGTGGCCTTGGATCGTGCCAACGGCACAGTCGTCGGCGTCCCTCATTACTCCGTGATTGAAGCCCGCGCCCACGAATTGGGGCGACAACTCAGCCGTAATGTGCAGGCCGGTCACATGGGTGAAATGGCCTCTCATGCCACCACGATCGTGAAATGTCCTGAGTGTGGGACTCGTTGTGAAGTCGTTCCCAAACAACGCCGATTAACGTCAGTCGACGGGCCCTTGTCTTTCGACGAACCGGCCGCTCATTGCCCTCAATGCCGTCGGGGGTTTTTCCCCCCTCCGGGAAGCGTTGGGCTTTGATGCCCGCGAATTGACCCCAATACTGGTTCGCCGGATCACGCACGCGGGTGCCGAGGCACGCTCTTTCAAGCGCGCCGCGATCGTGATGGAACAGGTGGCCGGACAGCCCGTCTCGGCCAAGACGATCGAGCGTGTGGTGCACGACGTCGGCGGGGAACTGGCCCAACGTCGTGACGCCGATCCCAAGACCAGCGACGCCTTGGCGGAGCGTCCCGAGAGCCCGCCGACCTTGGCCGTGATCGAATGTGACGGCGGTCGGATTCGCACCCGCGAGCCGGGGCATGGTCCTGGAGTACATCGCGCCGGGGAAGGCTGGCGGGAAACCAAAAACGCATGCCTGATCCGCGCTACCCGGACGCTATCGGACGACGACCCCGAACCGGAACCGCCCGCGTGCTTTTGCGACCCCAAGCACGTGGCCAAGATCGCCGAGACCGAAGCGTTGTCGGTCGCTTCGTCGTCGCTCTCGCTAGAATCGAGGGGGCCGTCGGGCGAGTCGTCCACGGACACAGAACTCATGCCCCCCGCCGATTGGCATCCCAAGCGATTGGTCCGCACCGTGCTTTCGAGCATGGCGGAGTCCAAAGACTTCGGCAAACAAATGGCGCGGGAAGCCAAACGGCGGCGGTTCGGCGAAGCAGCCACCAAGGTGTTTCTCGGCGACGGATTGCCGTGGAACTGGTCGATCTGGAAATGTCACTTCAGCGACTTTACGCCGGTCCTCGATTTCATTCATGTGATGAGTTATTTGTTCATTGCCGCGAAGGCGGTTTATGAGTCAGATCAAGACGCGTGGAGCCAGTATCTGGCCTGGATGCGTGGGGCCTGGCAAGGAGACGTCGCCCAAGTGCTCGAAGAACTCCGCGGCTGGCAGGCGAAACTCGGCGAACCGCCCCAGGACGCGGCCGACCACGACCCTCGGAAGATCGTGGCCAAGACGATCGGCTACCTGGAAAACAACCAGAGTCGAATGAAATACCCCGAGTACCGCCAAGCCGGGCTTCCCGTAACCACGGCATGGATGGAGTCGCTCGTGAAAGAAGTGAACTACCGGGTCAAGGGAACCGAGATGTTCTGGAACCATCCAAAAGGAGCCGAGGCCATACTCCAAGTGCGCGCCGCCGCCCTCTCCGACGACGAACGGTTGGCAAAACATCTGGCCGAACGTCCAGGATGCCCCTTCACTCGTCGCCCTCAATCCCCCAAACTACCGGCCGAAAAAATCAAAGGCTGACGTGCACCCTCACGGATGGGCGAGACCGGCCGACGGGTCGCTCTGCTTTGGCGGAACGACACGGAGGGCGTCGGCCGAGATGGGTTCCTTGAGGAACTTGACCGAACCATCGACGAATACAAAATGGCTCCC
>JAYVYS010000220.1:0-6815 GCA_043784005.1 Isosphaeraceae bacterium | reverse complement strand
GCGTCGATCATCTCCGCGAACCGTACGGGGCTTGCGAGGTGTAAACCGAGCTGGGCGGGGATCAGATTGGGATCGTTCGAATAGGGTCTCGCCGTCACGTTGGAATAGACAAGCGTTTGTGGACCTTGTTCCGTGAGAAGTGAAACCAGCGCGGACAACGGTTGCGACGCCGCGGCGACAATCGGGGAGTGGAACGCGCAGGATACGGGAAAGCGCCGGGTCGGAATCCCTTGCTTCGCGGCAGCATCGAGCACTCGAGTGATCCCACGTTCGTTGCCGGAAACAACCGTCTGTGCCGGTCCGTTCCAGTTCGCCGCGACCACCCCTTCGACCTCGCGAATCAAGGCATCCGTTTCTTTCGGACCCGCGAGGATCGCCGCCATGGTACCGGGTTCATCTCCGACGGACTCACGCAGAAAACGCCCGCGGCCGAACGAAAGTTCCGCGAGCCCTGGTAACGAAAACACCCCCGCTGAGTGAAGCGCGACCAGTTCCCCGTAGCTGTGTCCCGCGAATGCGTCGGCTCCGACGCCGAGCGTTTTAAGGAGTTTCAATAAACCGAAACTCACCGCGCCGAGTGCAGGCTGAGCGACTTCCGTTGCGGCAAGATCTCTTTTTTGCCGTTCGGATGTCTCTTGATCGATGGGGGGGGGTGGGAAAATTCGAGGCCCAACCGCCGGGTGTCCCTTCCGCGTCAATTCGAGGTCGAACGCTTCGATGCCGTCAACGATTTCAGGAAAGTGAAGGGCAAGCGCTCCGAGCATCTCGGGTGACTGAGACCCTTGCCCTGGAAAAAGGAACGCGAGCTTGGGCGTTTGTCCCACAGCAGACTTGTATGAAATGCCTGTTGGGTCGGCGAATCGATCAATATCGGAAACGAGGAGTGCCTGTGCCTTTTTGACTTTTTCCACAAGGTCTTCGATCGAAATCGCCACGATCGCGAGCCTCGTTCCGTCGGCGGTCTGACTCGTTTGGGAAGTGAGTGTGTGGGCTACGTCGCGAAGGTCGAATCCTGAGGAATGCGAGAGAGCTCGTATCAACCATTCCAGACGTTTCAGGAGCGTTTCACGATCCTTCTCTCGCCAAACGCAAAGCTCGGCGGGCCATTCCGCGATCGCGGCGGATTTGGGCGCGGAATCACCTTCGTAAGCTTCGAGTACCGCGTGAAAATTCGTGCCGCCGAACCCGAACGCGCTGACCCCCGCGCGCCTGGGATGCTCCAGATGAGAGCGAAGCCAAGGGCGTGCTTTTGTGCTGATATGAAATGAACTTCCCGGTATGCCCGCCTTCGGGTTCAAGGTCTTAACGCCGATGGTGGGTGGAAACGTCCTGTGATGCAGCGCAAGTGTGGCGTTGATCAGGCCGGTTAGCCCCGCTGCGCACTTCGTGTGGCCGATGAGTGATTTAACCGAACCGAGGGCGCAGGCTCCGGGCTCGGCTCCCGATGCTTCGAAAACAGACTTCAAGGCTCTCGTCTCGGCGAGATCGCCTGCGACCGTGCCCGTACCGTGTGCCTCCACGTAGCCGATACTCGCCGGACTGACCCCAGCTTTTTCATAAGCCCTGTTTAGCGCACGGATCTGACCTTCAAATCGAGGGGCGGTTAAACCCTTGGCTTTGCCGTCGCTCGACGCACCCATCCCCTTGATTAATGCGTAGATTCGGTCGCCGTCACGCTCCGCATCGGCCAGTCGCTTCAGAATCAACACCGCCACGGCCTCGCTGATTACGATCCCATCCGCGCCGACATCAAACGGACGACACCGCCCATTCGGAGAGAACGCTTGAGTTTTGCTAAATGCGAGATACGTGAACGGATTTTGAACCGTGTCCGCCCCCCCGAGTATCACCATGTCCGCGGCGCCCGACTCTAGCTCTCGCACCGCCTGAGACGCGGCGGCGAGCGACGACCCGCACGCGGCGTCCACAGTGTAGTTCGCGCCGCCCAGGTCAAAGCGATTGGCCACCCGACCTGCCGCAACGTTCAAGAGAATCCCGGAGAACGAATCCTCGGTCCACTCAGGAAGCAATCCGCCGCACTTCGCGAGCGCCTCGGTTCCGACGCCCGGCATCACGGTGTCAAGTAGCGGTAGGTAGGAGCGAAAGGCGTATCCCATCGCAAGCTGCGCAGCGCCTCCACCGGCTCCCAGCACCACGGCCGTTCGCTCTCGGGGGAAGCTCCGGTCGCGATAGCCCGCGTCCTCAAGCGCCGCGCGTACGGTGTCGAGAGTCAGCAAGTGGAGCGGTTCAATTGAGGTAAGGCTCGTTGGTGGCATTCCATAATCGAGAGGATCGAACGGAATCTCCGGGAGGAAACCGCCCCAGCGTGACGTGATCTTGTCGGGAGTTTTCTTATCGGCGTCGTAGTAGAGTCGCCAATCCCATCGATCTTTGGGGATTTCCGTGATTGCGTCGCGTCCTCGAAGGGTGTTCTCCCAGGACCGCCGCACATCCGCTGCCCCGGGCACGATCGCGGCCATCCCGATGATCGCGATGTCGCTCGGACGGGATCGCCGCTTTCGTGCGCTTTTATTCGGTGGAACAAGTCGTGCCAGACGTTCCGTCGCGCCGGACATGAGTTCGCGATGAAGCGCGTCGATGGTGGTCGGCCGATCGCGAAGCGTCGCGACTTGCCCGAGCATATACAGTCCGCGCTCGTATTGAGCGTGCTCGTTGACCTGCTCAAATTCCGAAGCCGCACCATCGGAACGGTCGATCCCTTTGGCAGCGACGCGCAGCCGCCCGACATTCATTCGTTCAAGGGTTTCGCGAGTCACTTCCGCGCTCGTGCCTTCGGAAACGAGTCGTGAACGCACTCCCTCGAACGTCTTTGTGAACGGCGAAGGGCTGACCCGAACGAGATGGCCGGGTCCTGTTTCCAGTAGAACCGTGGTCTCGCAGCGCAAGGCCTGATCCTGAAAGCCCACGACGATCGCCTCGGAGTCCACAATCTCTTTCGTGAAAAGATAAGCGGTGCCGATCAACACCCCGATTTTGACCCCCAACACCGCCAAAGGGGCGGAAAGGGCGGCAACCACGGCGGCGGAGGTCGCGTCATGGATTCCACCGGCATAAGCCAAATGGATCTCCGATGGGTTAACGCCGGCTTCAATCGAATCAAGAACCGTGCGACCTGCTTGTTCCCAGAGCAGAAGGCTCGACCTCGGCCCGACGTGGCCTCCGCATTCGCGCCCTTCGAGCACAAACCTTCGCGCACCCTCGCGGAGGAACTGACGAAGCAGTCCGGGCGAGGGTGCGTGTAGAAAGCAAACGATTCCCGCCTCCTCAAAAGGCCGTGCCTGGTCTGGCCTTCCTCCCGCGATGAGCGCGAACGGTGGCCTCGCGGCGAGGATGGCTTCAGCCTGTTCCCTTCTTAACGCGGGGTCGGCGAATCCCAGCACGCCGACTCCCCAGGATCGGCCCGTAAGGTTTTCCGAAGCCTCGCGCAGCAAGTTATCCAGCGGTGCCCCACGCGATAACGCGAGGGCCAAAAACGGCAGACCTCCACCATTGGAGACCGCCTTCGCGAAAGCGGGATGATCGCTCACCCGGGTCATCGGCCCTTGCAAGATCGGGTACCGAGTCCCGACCGAACGCGCGAACGCCGAGCCCTCCGACAACGAAGGAAGCGTGTTCGCCGCAGAGATCGATGTCTCAATCGAAGCCTCGACCGCCTGGACCACCCCACCGACCGTCTTATATCGCCGCGCAAGGTCACTCGCGAGAGCCCCATCCTGACCGATGGGCCAAAGATCCGTCTCTGCCCATCCCGAGAAACTCAAATGGAATCGCGACGCTTGAGGGTGTTCGATCGCGGGACCGTCGATCCGACGTCGAGAATTCGATCCGGGAGCCTCGAACACTCGAATCCCCGTGCCGTCACCTTGGCCGTGGAAAGCGGTCTCCGTGCCATCCCATCGCTGGATCCGATCTCGGAACCGTTTAGGAATGGGTGATTCCTTTGTTAGCAAGAGAGCACCGTCCAATACCACGCCCACCGCTCCTGCCGCCACCACCCCCGCCGCGGCTGCCAGTCCGATCGCACCTCTAACCCAAACCCGCATTCCTTCTGGAACGACTTTCAAGACAGCCTGGAGCAAGACGAACGAGGACTCTTCAGAGACCGACCCCCCCCCTTCATTTCCAAACAAGACGAGATTCGTAAAGCCTGAACGAGTAAGAGCTTCCGCTTCGCGACGCGAGCGAACCTCCGCAAGCACGTCGAGATCCTGCAACCCCTCATACGATGCGATCGCACATTCATCGGCGTTAAAGATGATGGTCGAAAGGTTCTGAGGCCGGTCGTCCCACCAACCTTCGCGAACCTGCCTAATGGTGCCGCGGATGCCGAATTTTCGAGTCCCCAAAAGGCGTGACGTCCTCCCGATAAGCTCGGCGGCAAATGCACGATCAGTGTGCATGCTGACGTCGAGTACCCCAAGGGCACCTGCACGGCTCGCCCCGACCGCGATCCTCGGGTCTCCCAATCCGGGCGGCGTCCAGCACTGAACACGAGGAATCCGTGTCATGAGCCTGATGGTCCTACGAAGTCGTAAGCGAGGAAGGTTCGCTGAACATTTCGATGGAGAGCAGTTGGGAACAACAGCCAACTTAGAGACTTTATAGAAACTGCGCAATCGAGGCAAAATCAATCTATGACGTCCCGGCTCGCCAATAGTAACTGACCTTCACGAGAGTGCGGGTTGGGATAGGATACATTGCCAATTCGTACTCTTGCCCAAGAACATATTCGAGGTCTCAATAATGTATATTCGCTCAATTTATGATGCAATTCGAGCCTACATTTCGCCTCAGTATTTCATCGGCCCGTCGAGCGGTCGACTCGATCCGTATCAAGGAAGGTCGACTCATCCCGGTTCGATTGAATCGGGTGGAAGGTTTCGCGCGGCGCGACGGTGGCGAATTCTGCGGACTGGGGCAAACAACCGACGGAGTACGGTCACTAGCCTCGTTGTCTTCGCGTTGCTGTCGCTCGCGTACGAGCATTCGAAAGCGAAAGCCGAGGCGGAGCAGGAAGGGAAAGAGGCGCGTCCTCGCTTTGTCTCGTTGCAGGGAGGAACGCGGGCGGTGCTTCCCCTAGAGGGCGGCTGGAGCGACTTGATCATCAGCTCGATTCCTCGACTGGAATCGGGCGATCTCGGGACTCTCCCGGCAATGGCGTCCTCGACCGCGACGCTTTTTCACACGGTGTTTCTGGCGGAGCTGAGTGGAAAACTCCCGAGCGAGAGAATCATCAAACGAATCGGGCTGGGACTTGCCATGCCGGTGAAGGGTGTTGACACCGTGGTAACCCCGTCAGTTGCTAACGAGCCTCCCTTTTCCCTCGGATTCATCGAGCGCCAAGTTCTGTTGCGTGCTCAGAAGGAGCTTGAGAAGGTCAACCGGTTAGCATCCACCCCCACCATGGTCGTTCTTGCCGCACCTTCGAGCTTCCACATGGATTCCTTTCATGAGCAGGTCACCCTCGTGTACGTGCTGACACTTTCTCCAAAAACCGGACAGATCGCGACCGATCTCTGGTCGGTGCTCTCTGACAACGCTCGCAGGATTCCTCCTGCAACGTACACACAACTTCCCCGATCCTTGGTTTGTAGCTGCGGACTTGATGTGAAAGCGGAGAGGCTCTTCGGCTCCGTGCCGATGAACTGGTCGTTCGCGATGAACGGCTTGCCTCCGGGGCGAGTTACTGAACTACCCGCTACACTTCGCCCGTGGTCGACCGATCTCCGTAGGATCTCCGCCAAGCCTCACGATTTCGAACGGATTTTCCGACAGTCGCTCGGTCGAGAATGATCGGGAATCAAAAAAGGAAAGCCAGGCTCATCGAGAGGATCTGATTGCCGCGAGTCTCGAAAAGTCGGTTTGCGACATTTGACCCGAGGAAGAGATAGCAGCTGCGAGTCGGACCGATTCGATCGCAAGAGTGGAGATCACCTGAGCGATCCGGTCGGCATGATCCACCATGCTCAGGTAGTCGGAAGCATTATCTCGGATGTAAGTGCTCGCCTCCTCCTCGATATATCGTTCGCTCAACGCTATCACCGCGACCGGACGGAATGCCTCCCGACACATTCTGACAGCGGCTTTGCCTCGGGCTCGAACGTCGAGGCCCTCCAGATCGATCAACACGACGTCCGCGTTCATCAGCGCGAACGGTTCCCGCTCCGACTCACCGCTCGATCCGACCGTGACATCCCATGCAACCAGAACTTGGAGATGCTCTCGGATCATCGCCACTCGTTGCGGATCGTCGGAAATCATCAGCAAAATGGGAGTGGTCATGCTAACCTCAAGATCATTTTCCATGCCGGGCACGATACTTGGATCCGGTGAAGATCAAAGCGGCGGCTGAGCCTGATCAGGCGCAGCCGAGCTCACGATTCTTAATGTTACTCGATTTTGCTGTCGGAGTCGCATCCTCATTCGTTTTTCTTAGACACTTTGAAAAGCCACTCAAACGAAGGACTTAGGATAATTCATGATCCGCGAAGATGGAGCGAAAGTGCCGTTAATAATGCCACGACAAGCGTGCGTGAATAGGACTAACGATAACGTCAGCGAGTAAGAAAATCGGCTCGGTCCGCGAATTTCGGTGATCTATTCGGCCAAAGGATGCGAATTCGGGAACGTGATTGACAACACTCGCTCAAGTTGACCCGTTCGTCGATTTTCGTCAATCTCAGGGCTCCCGATTTTTTGAGCCATGTTGTGCCAGTACCACGTGAATGTTCCCAAAAAAAGCCGATAACCAGTCAAATACCCCAGTCTTCCCATACTAACAAGTCATCGGCGGC
>JAYVYS010000219.1:0-5545 GCA_043784005.1 Isosphaeraceae bacterium | reverse complement strand
CGCTTCTATATTGAACACCTCGGTGCGTCCTTTGATGAGTACGAGGCTTCCGATTCCGCATACCGCAAGGCGGTCGAAAAACTTCGTGCTTCGCTCCCGAAATCGATCCGAATCCAGTGGGTCGACCGACGCTTCTTGCCAACTTTCACGTTCGGCAGGCGCGACATGGTCGTCACGCTTGGACCTGACGGTTTGGTGGTGAATACGGCGAAGTATCTCGACGGACAGTCTTTGCTAGCGCTTAACCCCGATCGCCAACGGGTTGATGGATTGCTTGTTCCTTTCCTCGTCGAGGATGCCGGAACCTTGATCTTGGATGCGATCTCCAATGGACTTCCGGTGTCCAAGGTCACGATGGCGCGCGCGACACTGAGCGATGGGCAGACTCTTGATGCCGTGAATGACCTCTTTATCGGTCAAAAAACGCACATGTCGGCCCGCTACACGATCCGCCAGCGCGACGTTGAGGAGCCGCAGTCGTCAAGCGGGATCATCGTCTCGACGGGGGCGGGCTCAACGGGTTGGTATCGCTCCGTGATCACGGGTGCGGCATCTGTCGTCGCGTCGAAAACGAACTGGAAGGGGGCGAAAGCCCTCAAGAGAGACTATCGTTTCGACCCCGAGGCCGACCGTCTTGTCTATTCAGTCCGGGAACCATTTGTGAGTAAGACCTCGGCCGCGACCTTGGTTCACGGGCCGATCGATGCGAGGCAACCGTTTGAAGTCATCTCGCAGATGCCTCAGAACGGCGTGATTTTCTCCGACGGAGTGGAAGAAGACCACCTCGACTTCAATAGCGGCGCAATCGCCAGGATCGCCGTCGCACCGCGTAAGCTCCACCTGCTGGTTCCGTCGAAGACGCAGGTCGACTCCAAGACGGATTCCTCATGGCGATGGAATCGGTAGTCATCGCACAGATTCGTCGTTCAAAGGTGCCAGCCGGGGTGCGACATCAAACCCCGGCGACGGTTTTCGAGTGCGTCAACATTGAAAACGGATACATACAAGCACAACACCAAAAAGGATAGACTAAAATACCCACCGCGACTCGTCTGCGAACCACGGTGGGCGGGGAACCGCGCGGGTACGTCCTCCGACCCTTGCGGTGGTTCCGAACCAGGGGGCTTCCAGAAGGCCAGTCAGCCGACCATCGGAATTGAGACACCTGTTTAAATAATAGGCGAATATTTTAAGTCAAGCTCCCGGACGGCAGGCGAGCCTACCGATCCTGCCGTCGCGGGAGGATTGACGTTTACCGAACCTGACCGTCGAGAAACTCGGCGGCGGCTCGTGGGATGAAGCCCGGCGATTGCCGAGCGGTTGGACCCGCCGGAAAAGTGCGGCGGGGCGGGAGAAGTTCAGGCGGCTGTGGCGTCGTCTTGATGATAATGAAGATGATCAGCTCGCCAGTACATCTTTTTTACGCTCGCTTCCTCCACTTTGTGACACTCGCGGGCGAAGATATCCGCGAGTCGGCGATTGAACCGCCGTGCATGCGGTCGAGCGATTCCGACGATTCCCCTCCATCGATCCGCACTGGAAAATCGAGAGTGGGCTTGTCACACTTGAATCATGGATGAACCAACCAAACCTCTCCCTCGTGAATTCTACGACCGCGACGCCGATCAAGTGGCCCGAGACTTGCTGGGAACCTATCTTTCACACGAACTGGACGGGGTGAGGCGGGTAGGACGGGTGGTTGAAACCGAAGCATATCTCGGTCCCCACGACCTCGCGGCCCATTCCTCGAAGGGCCGAACGCCTCGCACCGAGGTCATGTTCGGGCCGCCGGGATTCGCCTACGTCTACCTGATTTACGGGATCCACCATTGCCTCAACGCCGTGACAGGTGCTCATGGGTACGCCTCGGCGGTCTTGATCCGGGCGCTTCATCCTGTTGCGAATCTGGAAGGCAAAACGCAGGGTCCGGGCTTGCTCTGTCGGGCGTTGGGAATCGATCGTCGACACAACGGCCTTGATCTCGTCAACGGACCGCTGACGTTCTCCACGGGGTTTCGATCCGAAACGTTTCGGATGATTGAGCGGCCTCGGATCGGCGTCGAGTACGCGGGCGAATGGGCGGCAAAGCCCTTGCGATTTTATATCGAAGGCGATCCTTTCGTTTCAAGGAAATAGATCGCCGCCACCCTCGTGCGAATGCTCTGGGTGTCTTGTAAGATTGAATGTCCCGCCGACCTCGCGATTCTTTCCCTTTGCGACCCGAACCAACATGATTCAAGCCGACGACATTCCCGAACCGCCGCGAAGGCTGGCCTCTGTGGATGCCTACCGAGGCTTCGTGATGTTCTTGATGATGGCCGAGGCGCTCCACCTCGCCGCAGTGGCCAAGGCTCATCCCGAGGGCGGCATCTGGAAGCTCCTTGCGCATCATCAAGAGCATGTCGCGTGGGTCGGTTGCACGCTTCACGACCTGATTCAGCCGTCCTTCTCGTTTCTGGTCGGCGTTGCCTTGCCGTTCTCAATCGCGTCGCGAAAGGCTCGGGGACAGTCCGCTTTGAGGATGAGCCTTCATGCCTTCTGGCGGGGCGGACTTCTCATTTTGCTCGGAGTTTTCCTGCGATCGGTCGGGAAGCCTGTCACCAACTTCACGTTTGAGGACACGCTCAGTCAGATCGGCCTCGGTTACCCGATTCTGTTCGTACTCGGTCTTCGTCCCACGCGCGACCAGTGGATTGCGTTCGGGACGATCCTGGTCGGATACTGGCTGGCGTTCGCACTCTATTCGCCCGGCTCCGGCTTCGATTACACCAAGGTCGGCGTCCCGACCGACTTTCCAGAGCTTTCTCAAGGGTTTGGAGCGCATTGGAACAAGAACGGAAACCTCGCGTGGGCGTTCGACGTCTGGTTTCTGAACCTCTTTCACCGCGCGAATCCCTTCGCCTTCAACGGGGGCGGATACGCTACGCTGAGCTTTATCCCCACACTTGGCACGATGATTCTCGGCTTGATCGCAGGGGGAGTGCTTCGTTCCGAGCGGGCCGACTGGGATAAAGTCGGCTGGCTGCTCGTTGCGGGAGTGGCCGGGCTGGCGGCGGGCTGGGTGCTCGGGGCACTTGGGATCTGCCCGGTGGTGAAGCGGATCTGGACGCCAAGCTGGGTGCTCTTCAGCGGGGGCTGGTGCTTCCTGCTTCTCGCCGCCTGGTATGTCTGCGTGGACCTGATCGGTCCCAAGGCGCTGGCCTTTCCCCTCGTCGTGATCGGCATGAACTCGATCGCGGCGTACGTGCTGAGTCACCTGATCGAAGGATTTATCATCAGTGGTTTCAAGACCCACGGCTGGGTCGTGATCGAACCTCTGCGAAACGTCTTGAAGAGTCAGTTCGATCTTGATCTCACAAAATTCACTTCTGGATATGAACCTTTGATTCAAGGTGGATTGGTGTTACTCGTTCTCTGGTTGATCCTGTTTTGGATGGAGCGCCGACGGCTTTTCTTGCGAATCTGAGCCCTCGAAGCTTGCGGGAGTAATTCTACGACGGCATTTATTCGCCTTTAAGTTCATCCCTCGGTTGCGAGATCTTCGATCCCCTCGTGATCCTTCCGCAGTGAGGCCCCCGCGAGAGGCGGAGCGAGGTACTTCAGCAACGGGGGTGCCAGGAATGTCGTCACCATGACGACGACCGTCACCGCCGCGAACATCCCCTCGTCAAGGATGCCTTGCGCCTTGCCCATCGCGGCGAAAATCAGGCCGACTTCACCACGTGGAATCATCCCCGCGCCGATCACGCTTTTGTTCCCCTTGAACCAGAACGCCGCATAACCCGAAAAGAACTTCCCGGCGACCGCCGCCAACGAGAGGATCAAGGCGATGAGAAGCGTTCGATGGTTCACTGGGTCGAGAGGATTGAGCACCGTCACATCGACCGCGGCGCCGACCGTTACGAAAAAAAGCGGGACGAAGAAGTGCCCGAGCCGCGTCACACCCACTTCGATATCGTGAAAGGACGGCGTTCCCACGATCAAGAGGCCTGCGGCGAACGCTCCCAGGATCGGGGCCGAGCCGACGCGATCGGCAAGCCATCCCAGGCCGAAGGCAAGCATCAAGGCAAGAATCGTGGGCGTGCCCGGCAGGTCCACCCGCTTGCTCCAGTTCGCGATCGTGGGGACGACCAGCTTTCCCAACAGCACAGTCACTGCAAGGAATCCGAATGCCGCCGCAGTCGTCTTAGCGACACTCGCGAGCGAGACGTGCTCTCCGCCCGTCATCCCGGCGACGACCGAGAGGATGACCAGGCCGATCACATCATCAAGGATCGCCGCGCCCAGGATCACCTGACCTTCCGGCGACTGGAGCCTGCCTAAATCCGAGAGGACTCGCGCCGTGATCCCCACGCTGGTCGCGGTCAACGTCGCGCCGACCACGATGGCGGCAATATTCGTCAGTCCCAGCGCGATCGCGGCGGCGTATCCGAACGCGAACGGAAGAACCACGCCGCAGACCGCGACAGCCGCGGAAGCGGTTCCCACCTTCAACAGCGATTTCAGGTCGGTTTCAAGGCCGATCGAGAAGAGCAGGATCAGGACGCCCAGCTCTCCCATCACATGCAGGACCTCGTTCGAAGAGTCGACCCAGCCCAGTACCGACGACCCGACGATCACGCCCGCCAGCAACTCGCCGAGCACAGAGGGTTGTCCGATCATCTGCGCAAGATGCCCGAGTAACTTGGCCGCCCCCATCATCACAAAGAGCAAGCCAAGGAGATGAGGAACGTTGAAATGATCCATAAATATCCCGATATAGCCTATTGATTGATAACGTTTTTAATGATTTTTCATTAAGCGCCAATGATCAATTCATGCGTCGCGAATGAAATCCGCCGCATACGAACGCACGACCTTGCCGTTCAGGACATGAAATCGCCGCAGGCGTTCGACGAGTGGCGCGCTGAAGCGCTTCAAGGGCAGATGGACGATCTTGCGACCGAATTTGCGTGCGAGCCGTCGCCAACCGGCCGACGGAGGCCGAGCGCTCACGAGGGCGACGTGCCGTTCCTTGGTGTGAGCGAATGCCCCGGCGAGCAGGCGCTCTTCGAGCGTGTCCGCGAAATCGAGCCTGGGATCGGTCCAGATGTCGGGAATGGATCGGGGCGGGAAGAGGAACATCGCCCCGCCATACTCGGCCTGGGCGACACCCGGACCGACCATGTTCTGGAGATGGTCGGTCGCGAAGAATGCGAGCGTGGATTCCTCGGAGTGCTCGGCAAACCAGGTCGCGCGATTGCAGTAGATTTTCGGGTCGGCCGGAGAATCGAACAGAAACACGACCGCCTCGATCGTGCCGCGACTTGGCGGCTGCACTTTGACATAGAGGTCGCCTGTGTGCCAGTTCCGAAGGGTTTCGCGAATATCGATGCCATCCATCACACTCGTCGTAAACTTTTCGGAGCGTGCGAGGTCTGCCCCGAGTATCGCTTTCGCCTGGTCACGTACGTGACGTTGAAAGCTCTCGATGCGATCGTCCTCAGGAGGCCATGAGCACATTCCGTAAGGGTCCCAGCGCTGCTTCCAGAGCTTCCGGTCTTTT
>JAYVYS010000218.1:0-9200 GCA_043784005.1 Isosphaeraceae bacterium | reverse complement strand
ATCCGAAGATCTCGATATCACCACGCGAGGCGACCAGCACATCTTCAAACCGACGACCGAGCGGAATCTCAAGCGCGGGAAGTCGCCAGGTGATCGGCAGGCTCGACCCTGCCATGAGTGGGAAACTAAGCTTGCGAGCCGCCGCGACCATCGCGTTGGCCTCGGTTCGGCTATGCGAGAGATGCTTGTCGTTGAAGACGGGAACCGACCGGCCCGACGCCTCGAAGACCTTGGTGATTTCCTGGAAAAACCGATGGCGTGGATAGAGCTTCTGGAGCTTGTTGTTGAAAGGATAATCACCGTGTTCGGCGATCAACAACACGGCATCGACGGCAAGCGCGCCGGTGCCGAGCGTAAGCGCGTCGGCGATGGAGGGGCTGAGCCGCACTCCATGTTTCTTGGCCTTGGGACGGCCCAGATCGGTGGCTTCGGGGGCCTGCTCGATGAACAGGCTGGCAACCTCGACTCCAGGCTTGTACAAACCTTGCCCGGGAATCTCGAACCCATCAAGAAATCGGCCGACGATATGGTAAGCGTGTGAAAGATAGTGGTAGACCGTGGTGACGGCCGCGATCCTGAGCGGTCGATTCTGTTGTTCAGTCGCGAAGGACGAACCGGCAAGCGTCGTCATCGCGACGGTTGATCCCGCGGCCTGAAGAAATTCGCGACGAGTCGGCTCGCTATTCATTGACATCCCTTGAAACAACAAAGATAAGCCCGCCAGGATTTCATCGCAGGACGACCGCGATGCTCCCCATTCTTTCCACCACCTGACCTACAACCGCCGCCGCCTTCGCCCCACGATGCTTCAACTCTTCCACCAGCCTCGATACACCTGTCGGATCGACGGCGATCAGCAGACCGCCGGAGGTCTGGGCATCGAATGCGAACTCGGTCAAGTCAGGATCGGCGTTCGGCTCGATCAGCAGTCGGCCGGCAAGGAACTCGCGGTTCGACTTGCTCGCGCGTGTGAAATACCGGGGTATTCCCAAGGCCCGCGCACCCTCGATGACGGGAAAACATGCGACTTCGAGCATGAAGGTGAGATTGGCTCCCTCAGCCATCTCGGAGGCGTGCCCGGCCAAGCCATAGCCCGTAACATCGGTGAGCGAATGCACCCCGCCAGACGCGCGCAGGGCGTCGCGGCCGACAACGTTGAGCTGGATCATGCTTTCAATCGCTCGTGTCAACACGTCTTGCGGACACTCTTCTTTCTTGTTCGCCGTTGTGATGAATCCCGTGCCGAGAGGCTTGGTCAGCACGAGAACATCACCGGCTTTGGCACCGGCGTTTGTCAGAAGCTCGGCAGGGTCGACCAGCCCGGTGACGCTGAGGCCGAACTTGATTTCGGAGTCGCGCACCGTGTGACCACCGACAGTGACCGCGCCTGCGGCCGTCACCCGATCGGCCGCGCCTCGAAGGATCTCGCTAAGAATCGAAAGGTCGAGTTCGTCGTCCGGAAACGCCGCGATGTTCATCGCGGTGAGCGGGCTCCCGTTCATCGCGTAAACGTCGGAAAGCGCGTTCGCGGCGGCGATCTGGCCGTAGGTGAACGGGTCGTCGACCAGAGGCGGGAAAAAGTCGAGGGTTTGCACAAGCGCGAGGGAGCCCGACAGTCGATAAACACCGGCGTCGTCCGACGTCTCGGTGCCGACCATTAAGTTGGGGTCTCCACTACGACCCGGCAACCCGCGCAAGACCTGCGCGACCCCCGACGGGGATAGCTTGCCCGCTCAGCCGGCGCAGTTGGCGTAGTCGGTCAATCGCTTCTTACGTCCGAACATCAAGGCATACTCCTGTTCATTGGTTCGAAACAAGAAAATTGGGTCCACAATCACCGAGATTACGACGAGGTTTTTGCGATGGCTCGTCGGTCGGTGTCCCATCGCCAGGCCACGTCACGGCCCACGAGATGCACGCCGCCGAGCCAGCGATCGACGCCATTGAGCGCGACCATATCGGCCTTGCCCGCGAGCACGCTCCGGCCCGTCTCGGTGATGGTGATTTCCTCTTTTGAAACGTCGATCAACGGTGAAGGGACATGGTGGATTCGGTCGAGGACCGTTCGAAACGTCGTGTCGCCGAGAAAGGGCGCGTTTTCACATGCGTTCACACGCTCAAACAGTAACTCAAACGGGCGAGGTCCGTCGGCAAGCTCTTCGAGTGCGGTTCGCTCGGTGCGAGAAAGCCCGTCGATCCGGCCGGGATACTCTTCCAACAGCCGGAGGATCGCCGAGAGAAGGAACGGAAGTTGCGATTCGTCGTAGAGTTCGAGAGTCGTGCGGATCAAGGTCGGATCGGTGGCTCGAAAGGCGTGCCAGGCCGCGCTCGCGGTCTCATACGTCGCCTCGGTCACAAAGACGCGCGAGGGGAACAATGAGGCGAGTTCCTTCGGCGAAAGCTGCCCCAGCCCGGTGAAGCGCTCGACGCCGGGAAAGCGATCGACGCAGATCAGGGTGACGCTGGTCGAGGCCGGCCCGATCTGGGTCAGACGGTCGAGGATCTGGATCAGTTGAAGCTGGTCGTAAAGGTCGTGTTCAAACCAGAGGACGACCTCGTCGTAATCTCGGCATTTGTCGAGGGCGTAGTCGCGTTGCTCAAAGTCCGCCAAAACCTCGTCATACTCTCCCCAACCCTGATCGGCGATAAAACGAGCGCGGACGACCCGAAGTTCGTCATCGGAAGGGTCTTCCGAGACCGGCCCTTCGTGCAAAACGTCGCGCCAGGGGAGAACCGTTCCCTCAATGCCCGATTCACCGAGGGAACCCGCGACCGAGTCGCCGTTGGTCACATGTAGCTTCATTTCTAGCTCCGCATCGGTTCAGGCATGGGCTGCGGGGTCATGATGGACGCTGGGGGCAAAGAGCGTCGAGGATTCGACCCCCGGAGAACCCGGGCAATCCGGGTCGGGAGGGAATTCGTCGAGGCCGATCTTGGCGGATGGGCTTTGCCAGTGATAACTCATCAACTCGGCCCAGCGGTGCAGTTCGGGAACGTTTTGAAAGACCAGTTTCAGGCTCACCGTGATCGGCATCGCCAGGACCAGGCCGACCATTCCCCAAAGAAATCCCCAGAATAGGCACGCGATCAAGACCGTGGTGCCGTTGAGGTCAAGCGAACGGCCCATCACATAAGGCGTGACGACATAGCCCTCGACCCCTACGATCGCCAGATAGATCGCGGTCACGATCAGGGCGTCTCCCACCGATTCGTGCTGTCCCAGGGTAATCAGAGCGGGAAGCCCGCCGCCGAAAAGCTGGCCGACGTAGGGGATGAAATTAGTGAGCGCGGCGAACAGTCCCAGCGCGAACGGAAATTTCACCTTCATGAAGATCAATCCGAACGCGAAGACGACACCCACACCGAGGTTGATCAAGGTCCGGGCGACGAGATAGGCCCGGATCTGCCGCGTGAGGTCGGCCAGAGCGCGACCTGCGACCGCGGCGTCGCCCGGAGTCGGCGCGAAGAAGCGGACGACCTTGGGGGCGAGCATTTCGCTCTCGGCCAGAAGGAAAAGCGCGAGGATCAGGACGATAAATCCTTGAACCAGCCAGGTTGTCAAATCCATGACACCATTGCTGAGCTTATCAACAACCAACGTGCGGTTGGCGTCTCCAAGCTCGTCGATGGTGCGGGGATCGGGAAGGATGCCTCGCAGGTAGGGCTGGTCGCGCACGGTGTCGGAGAGTCGACCGCTAATCCTCCCCACAAGCCGGTCGATGTCGGACGGCAAGGTATGAAGGGCCTGAACGATACTCTCAGCCGTGAGGCTGGCGAGGTAGAGCCCGAGGAAAACGGCGAGCAAGAAAAGCAAGATCGCCGCACCCGTCTGGCCGACGGGCAAGATACGCCGCAAAAGCGTTGTCAACGGAGAGAGAAGTGTCGTCAAAAGGATGGCGAGCGCGATCGGCACAAGGATCGGCTTGAGGAGATAGATCGCCGCGACAACCGCCAGAACAGCGAGTACGACAAGCGAGACCGCGCCGTAATTGGGGCTTCGCCGCACCTCCACCTCCTCGGCCGAAAACTTCGCGAAGACGTTCCCATGGGAACGTCTCTTCGATCATCTTCGGTCATCCGACCGCCTGCAAGGGAGATCAGCCTCCGTTCCGAGCGCCTCCTCGATCCGTGACTGGCTGACAAACCGCCGGAGCAAGCCCATGAGCATCGATTCGGCCGCGATCGGGTCCCAATTTCCTTCGTCTTTCGGCAGCGAAAGTCCATGCCAGTGAAGCCGAGCGGGCCAGCCCAGCGACTCGGCCGAGCGGTTGAATCGCTCCTGGGTCCGAAGCGCCCAGACCACGCCCCAATGATCGCGAAAGAGGAACCAGATCGCTTCCAACCGGCTTGCTGCGCGATTGGGAACCCGCGAACAGCGGTCGGCGACGATCAGGGCCGTGGCCCATGCCAGAGGGAATATTGACCAGGACACCGCGCGTTCGTGGCGAGGACGTTCCGAATGGGTCAAAGCATAATATTCGAGCCCGAAACCGATCGCGAGCAGCGCCGCCGCGGGTCCATACTTCGTGGGAAGATAGTTGGTCACGCCGGCAACGACGAGGAGCCAGAAAAAGATCGTCCAAGGGTTGTCGAGCCGGAGCCATGTGAGATTTCGACCAGCGCCGCGAAGGCCGGCACCTTCCAACAACGGTATCAAAAAGACCACCACGAGCATCACGTTCAAGATCGCCCAAGCCCCGGCACCAGGGGTTCGTGCGTTCAAAACCGAGATCAACGACGCAAAGGCGGAGAGAGTCATCACATAGGTGGCGAGTCCGCAGAGGGGTCGGCCGGAACTGAGAGGCTCAATGGCCGCGAGGCCTTGCGAGAGAAAACCCAAAGCGGTCGTCAGCGCCGCCCAGTGAACGGCGGGCAAGAGGGCGGTGCCCCGGGCGCAGGTGCGTGCTCGGACGATGCCCGGGATAACCAGGCAGAGGGCGGACAAGATCGCGAAAGGTGCCCATCGCGGGTCCAAAATGAGGGTGGTGGTCGCGAGAGTAAGGAGGCAAATTCGTGCGATGAAAATCTCTCGGCCCCAGTTCTTCTCTCGGGATGATTCGAACGCGTTTCCAGAATCCTGGGGAGCTCGAAGACTCGACCCAATCGACTTCTACTTCGCGAGTGCCCCGCGCGCGATCGCTGACGGGTCACGCGAGATCTTTTCGGCGAAGACTCGAAAGTGGGCCAAAACGGGTTTGATACCGTCGAAGGCGGTGTTTCCCGCGACGGCGAACTTGTTGATGTTGTCGTAGAGTTCGGAACGCAAGATGAGCTTTTGAAGACTTCCTTGCGTGTTGAGGTTACCGCGAGAATCTCTTAGTGAGCCTGTGAGAAGTCCAAGGTCGGCCGACATCAAGTTGATCCGGCGCACGGCCTGGCCAAAGTCGGTGGTGGGGTTGTGATTCGTGGGCGAGCCAAGGTCTTTGAAGAGCGGGCCAGCGTTCGTCAAGCCCGTGTTGAGCTGGGTCGCGGCCGCGTTGAACTGGCCGATCGCTGACTTCAGCGCCTCTTGAGTCGGGGCGTCGAGCGTGGTGTTGAGCTTCCTGGAAACCTCGCGGAGGCTGGCGAGCGTGGGCTGAAAATCTCCCTCGTTGGCCTTGATGAAGCGATCGATGCCATTCGCGGCTTCGGAAACACGGTCGCCCGTGTTCTTCCAGGTTGTCAAAAAGCTACCGAGGTCGTCGGCGTTCTTGGCGATCTTGGCGAGCCCCGCGGCAGCCTCGTCGATCGTTTTCAGGGTTCCGCCCGCCTTCTCAAACACCACCGTGGCCGCCGCGAGTGCCTTGGATGGGTCGGGCGTGACGGTCCCATCGATCACCGGGGCAGTCTGGGCCGTGTCGGAGACCGTCAAGTAGGCGGGACCGGTTCCGGGAAGCATGTCGATCGAGACGTCGCCGATGAGGGATCGCGTGATCCGGGGGACCGAGCCTTCCTTGAGTTTGAACTTGCGTTCGAGGGAAAGTGTGACGAGCACGCCGTCGGGCTTGCCGGGTCGTTCATCAAAGGCGATCGCGCTGACTTCTCCGATCCTAATGCCGCTTTTGCGGATCATCACCCCCTCGGCGACGCCCGGGGCCTCGTCGTATCGCGCGATGACGAATACGTGGTCGCGAAGCAGGGAAGGCGATTCGCCAAACCAGACGATCAGCATCGTCAGGACGAGCCCGGCGACGATGACGAACATGCCGATTCGAAACTGCATGACCCGTTCGTTCATGACCATCCTCGTGCGAGATCCGAAAGTCCAAGCGTCGGGTCTATGCCTCGCGCCGGTTGTTGGCCAGTTCCTGAAGCCGCTCACCCGCTTCACCGCGAACGAACTGGCGGACCCGAGGGTCGCGATGGTCTTGCATTCCTTCGGAAGGACCGTCGTAGATCATCTGAGACTCGCCGGGTTCAAGCCTGGCGAGCGGGTAGAGCATGACCACGCGGTCGGCGACCTTTTGAACCGTTTTCATGTCGTGCGTGACAACGATGCCGGTTGTTTTTTTGGTACGCTGGGTTTGGAGAATCAGCTCATTGATCACGTCGCTCATGATCGGGTCCAGCCCGGTGGTGGGCTCGTCGTAGAGCATGACCTCCGGGTTCAGCGCGAGCGCCCTGGCGAGGCCGACACGTTTGCGCTGACCACCGGAAAGCTCGGCCGGCTTCTTATGTTCGAGTCCTTCGGGAAGGCCCACTTCGCGGAGTCGTTCCGTCACGAGTTTTTTGAGGGCCTCGGGCTCGTTGTCATGATGCTCGCGAGGACCGAAGGCGACGTTGTCGAAGATCGTCATGCTGTCGAAAAGCGCAGCCATCTGGAACAGAAACCCAAACCGGAGGCGCGTCTTACTTAAATCGTATTCACTGAGCGAGGCGAGGTCGCGACCATCAAAATGGACGGTGCCGACGGTCGGTTTGAGCAGGGCGATCATGAGCTTGAGCATCACGGTCTTGCCGCACCCGCTCTCTCCGATGATGCAGAGGGTTTCTCCGCGACGGATCGAAAGGTTGATCTCGCGCAGGACCGCCTGTTGGCGGAAGCGAATGGAGAGGCCGCGAAGCTCGACAACCGGCTCGGCCTTCGCGTCCTTGGCTAGAGTCATAAAATCGTTTGTGTCGAAGGCCAGAGGGCGTGGTAAATGCCGTTCCAGGCGATCCCGATCACGAAGTCCAAAAAAAGAATGGCGATGAACGAGTAAACAAACGCTTCCGTCGCGGCCTGGCCCACCCCCTCGGCACCTGCCCGAGAATTAAACCCCCGGTGGCAACTGATCAATGCGATCGCCGCGCCGAAAAAGAAACTCTTGAAGATTCCCGCGAACAGGTCGGCACTCCCCACATATTCTCGGGAGTGCTGCCAGTAGGCGTAGGAATCGACCATCAATAATTGTGTACTCACCACCGCGCCACCGATCACCCCCATGAAGTCCGCCATGAGGGTGAGCAGGGGGATGAGGAGGAAACACGCGAGGAATCGTGGGACAACCAGATAATAAATCGGGTTCGTCCCCAGCGCGTAAAGCGCATCGATCTGTTCGGTGACCCTCATCGTTCCCAACTCGGCCGACATCGCCGAGCCGACGCGACCGGCGAGCATTGTCGCGGCGAGAACGGGTCCAAGCTCTTTCACGAGCGAGATATTGATGACCGAGCCCAGACGTGTGGCCAGTCCCATCATCTCGAACTGACTATAGGCCTGAACGGCGAGAACCATGCCGATGAAGGTGCCAGTGATGGCGACGACCGGAACGCTGGAAACACCAATGGCGTAAAGGTTAGGAACAAGAACCGCCCATCGAGGGCGCTTTCGGAACATCCACGAAATGGTCAGAAACGCGAAGGATGCGGCGTCGCCGACCTCGGCGATAATCTCGAAGGCCTGCTCGCCAAGTTGGTGAACAGGCGTGAGGGGAAACGAGGGTGCTGACGACGGATCGGACGATGCGACGACAGCCATCCCGTGCGCACTCCTTTTCGGTTCGCTCAGATCCGACCACGTGGAAATGGGGTCGGCATAAGAATCATGTCGTCAAAAAAGACGGAATGTCGGGTCGAATTCCCACCTTGGAATCCCAACCCATTCTTAGCAATTTTCGGAATTTGGCAAGAGCGATTGAAACTGCTCGATTTCGCGATCGTACACTTCTTGGAGGAAAAAAAAGGCCGAGCGCCAGGGTGCTCGGCCTTTTCAGGCGATATCTCTCATTCCAGGCCGCGTTCTCAACTCGTCCGAGCGATCGAGCCGCCAGGCCCCTCGGGAATCTCAGGGGACTGGAAGTCAAACCACTTTTCGTCGAAGTCGATCCGCCGCTTTTGTTTCATGGCGAGGTTGCTGGTGAGGGCGATCACGGCATCGGCCAGGGCGACCTCGCCTCGACAGCGCGGCTTGTGGTCGGGATCGGCGTGGTAGTCCTTGGAATCACCGTGGCGGATGCAAAAGGCGAAGTGCTCAAGCTCTTCGCGATAGCCTCGTGAAACGTCGTTGGTGGCCAGGCCGCCGAGCGCGGTCGCCGTCGAAGGACCGGCGGTGCTGGGGCTCGCCTCGATCACGGGCTTGCCGCCGGCTCCTTTCTCGATCGCGATACTCGTTGATCTCGCTCCGGGAGAACCTCCGCCTTCCTTGTAGAGAAGGATTTCCTTCTCGTCCTCGACAATCATCGTACCTCGCGTGCCCATCAACATCTCGCCGTACTTCTCGAATGCGTTGGTGTTGATTGAGGAATAGGTGACCACGACATGGTCCCCTTTGTCCGGCTTGCCGACTTCGTACTCCTTACCGGGAAACTCGAAGGTGACAAAGACGTGGTCGTCGACTTCGCGGCCATCCGTATAGAAGAACGTTCCGCCGACTCCCGTGACGGCGAGCGGATGCTTCTTGCCCAGGAAAATCGAGCAAGCGTCGAGCTGATGGCTTCCCAGTTCGGCCATCAGGCCCGCCCCGGTACGGTTGAAGAGGCGCCAGCGGATCAGCTCTTCCAGGCTCTTGTAGCCGTATTTGGCGTAGTCGACATTCTTGTCGAGTTCCGGGGTGTCGGGCTTCCAGGAGTCGACGTAGACGACGTTTCCGGATTCGTCACGAACGTACTCGGGCAGACCTGTCTTGAGGTCGTAGACCGGCTTGCCGTCTTTGTCTTTGGCGACTCGGGGCTGGGCATTGTTCCGATGCCAGAGGGCGCGGATATGGCGAATCTCGCCGAGATGTCCGTTCTGTACCAGGT
>JAYVYS010000217.1:0-5317 GCA_043784005.1 Isosphaeraceae bacterium | reverse complement strand
GTCGCTCGGTTCGCCTCGAAATACTTTCTAAGCTGAGGGGAGGTATCGTCTCACCCTAGATTAACCGCCACGCTAGCGACGAGATAGGCCGGTCACGATGGCATCGTTCGGGCGACTTCAGAATGTCTTGGGATTTCCCTCCTACACGGATCACGGTGCCCCCGCCTTAATGGTCGCGTGCCGGACCTTGGGCTGAAGCTCTTCCCAGCGCCGCTTATCCACCGTCTCGCGATGGTGCAAGAGGACATGAGCACCTTTCATGCCTCCGGAGGCGATGTCAGGCAGACCGTCTTTGTTGATGTCGTGAACGACCAACTGCCGGCCGATTCCCGCTTCACCATCCGCTTTGTACGGCACCCAATCCACGCCTTCCTTGGTGCGTCGCAGGCGGAACCAGTAGACGACCGCGCCGGCGTCCCAGAGGGGGCTTTGCATGTGGTGGGAGTAGTACGTTTTGCCTGTGACAATGTCTTTAAGTCCATCGCCGTCGATGTCGACAAGCTGGACCGAGTGCGGCTCACTGAAAAGCACACCGTAACGGTTCTGTTCGGGACGGTCGCCCATGATCACATGCTGTTTAAATGTCGTTGTCTCGCCATCGCGGACCTGTTCGTACCAGGCGAGCCCGAAATCGTGGGCGGCGAGGCTGGTGATCACGTCGTTGTCACCGTCGCCATCAACGTCATAGGCGAACATGTCCGCGCCGCCGATGGGCGCGAAAGGGACAGGATGAAACGCCCACTTGGGATCGCTGCCGAGCAATTCGGGCTGCTCATACCAGCCATTTTGCGCGAGGATATCCAAACGGCCGTCGCCGTTCACGTCGCCGACGCCCAGGCCATGTCCAAAGGGGATGGGGGCGACTTTTTCGGAGATCGCGTGGAACGTCCAGGGTTCCAGGCCGTGCTTCGCTTCAAAAACGGCATACCCGTAAAAGCCGTCATGGGTGCAGATCAATTCGGGTTTTTCATCACCCACGATGTTTGTGAATTGCGGTGACTCGTTGCCGACTTGGTTGAAGACCTGATGTTTGGGCCAGTGTTTGGCGTGTCCCTCAGTGCGAGGGTTTTCGTAAACAAAAGCCGGAGTGCCGGGAAAGCCCGCCGTGAGAATGTCGTTCCAGCCGTCGCCGTTGAAGTCGTAAATCCAGGCGAAAAAATGATCCGCGTAGCCTTCCTTGTTCTGGGGTTTCGGCGGATAGATTTCGTGTTTCTCCTCGAATTTCGGCCCAGCGTACCAGAACGGGCCGTAGACGATATCGATATGGCCGTCGCGATTGAGGTCGCCCGCGCCGACACCTTCGGAGTAATACTCGTCGGTCAGACGCTGACGATTGAAGGTATGAGTCACGAAATCCTCGGCCCGAGCCGGACCCGATACGCTGACGGCCAAGGCGACGAAGAGGAATCGCGGCGAAAGACGTCTCACGGTGTTTACTCCGGGGAAGGCTGGTGGGATGGCATAGCGGCGGGCTTCGAGGATTCCGTCGGTTCCACGTTATGCGGGGTACGCATCCTGAGATCAAGTTGATTGTTTCGAGTCAGACTAACCGGGGAGCGGTAGCATGGCCAGGTTTTGCCACCCCTGCGCGTCGCCTCGCGTCTCGACAATCCGGGCTATCGGACGCGAATTCGCGGCAGGCGCGGGGACGGTTGTCGTAGTGTCGGCAGCGAAGAGTCTCCGGGTCGAACCAGAGACAGGGAGTTCCGAAGTCGGGCGCGCCTAGGGCCTGTCGGGTGCGATCGGCGGCGAGAATTTCGGAAGCGAGTCGGGGATGATCCCCGACGAGCCGCTCCCATGCGTCCTCCCCGCTCCCGTCGAGCCTCCGGACGAAGGGTGGCCGGGTGACGACCAGGCAGCACGCCCCGCAACCATCGCATGAGGTGATGATCGCCAGCGGGTTTGGGGGATCGGAATCAAACAATCGCGTCGGCTCCGATCCATCCCGCGCGACCTCGACGTTGCGAGCAAGATCGCGATTCATGGTGGTGTCGGAATTGTGGAGCTATCATTGTGTATGGTGGTGGTGCGTGTCGGCGGTTTTGACTCCCGGACGACGGGGGCGCGGAACCTGCCGCTTCGACGATCGCGCCTGGCGTTATTGGGGTTACGATACGAGACCCGGACCACCCCAACCACGGTTTTCTCGCACGCCGAGGTGCGTATCTCGCGGATCTTTCTGATAAATGGAACTCTCGAGCGATGGCCGCACCGAAGATTCCCAATATCCTGATCGCCGATGACGACATCGACGTGATCAAGGCTTTGCAGTACCGGCTCAACAGTTGGGGATGCCGGTCCACGAGCGCGACGGATAAGGCTCGGCTTCAACGGGCGATCGCCGAAGATCCTCCGATGATCCTGCTGCTCGATGTTCGTTTCGGCGATCATAACGGCGTGGAATTGCTTCAGGACCTCGTCCGCAAAAACCGGGACATGGTCGTGATCATGATGACGGCGTTCGGTTCGATCGATAGCGCGGTCTCGGCGATGAAGTTGGGCGCGCATGACTATTTGACCAAGCCCCCCGACCTCAACCGCCTCAAATTTCTGGTGGATGACACGATCGCGAAGCTGGAACCGAAACCTCGCGTCGGCTCGATCGGCTCGAAAGGCTCCGAGACCTCCGCCGAAGAGACGCCCATGCTGGGCGCGGGGCCGGCGATGACAGGCGTTCGCGGCATGATCGCCTGCGTGGCCCCCACCGACGCCACCGTGTTGATCCTGGGAGAGAGCGGGACCGGCAAGGAGATTGTCGCACGGGCCATCCATGCGCATTCGTCGCGCGCCGGGTGTGCCTTTGTCGCCCTCAACATGGCCGCGATGCCCAAGGAACTGGTCGAGAGCACGTTGTTCGGCCACGAGAAAGGCGCCTTCACCGGGGCCGATCAAACCCAGGAAGGAGCCGTGCAGTACGCAGATCACGGCACATTGTTCCTTGATGAGATTGGCGAGATGGATATCAATCTCCAGGCCAAGCTGCTGCGTTTCCTTCAGGAACGGACGTTTCAACCGGTCGGGTCGAGCAAGCCGCGATCGGTCGACACACGGGTCATCGCCGCGACCAACCGCGAACCGCTGGAGCAGGTACGCAAGGGTACTTTGCGCGAAGACCTGTACTACCGCCTCAACGTCGTGCCCATCGTTCTGCCCCCCCTGCGCAGTCGTCGCGAGGACATTCCCGTCTTGGCGCAATACTTCCTGGACCAGGCCGCTCGCCGGTATGGCAAGGACATCGCCGGATTTACTCCCGAAGCCTTGACGATGCTCACGCGGTACAACTGGCCTGGCAACATCCGTCAGCTCAAGAATCTCGTTGAGCGAATGGCGATCTTCGGCAAAGATCCCATGCTCGGCCCCGCGTCGGTTCCGCCGGAGGTTTCTCAAACTTCAATCGCGGTCGAATCGTCGCCTCCCGCCCCGCGAGCGTCCTCGGCCGGCGAACCGTCGGATGGCCCGCGAACCATGGATCAGATGGAAAAACAGGCGATTTTCGAGGCCTTGGGAAAATCCAACGGCAACGTCCGCGAAGCTGCCAAAATCCTCGGCCTGGGCCAGGCCACCGTTTATCGAAAGATCAAGCGCTACGAGATCAACGCAGGTGCGCGGTGATCGTATGAAACGCCAACGATCCACAGCACGGATCATCGATTCGTCCAAAAGGTGAACTAGGCTAGTCGGGGTCCGTGCCGACGCGGATCTTGCCGGCGGCCATCGCAACCACTCCGGCACCCTTTCAAGCCGTGCTCTCGGCGACGGAGACCGGTGTGTCATGCGTGTCCTTTATAGCCATTATTTGAGCGACGACGCCCACCCCGCCGCGCAGATGGTTCGCGCCATCGCGCGGGCGCTTCGTCCCCTCGGCCACGAGGTCACCATCCATCGCAGCGCCGGAGCCATGCGACCCGCGGGCAAAAGCAAGGGAGAATCGCGGACCGGAGCACGCTCACGGCTCCGAAATCACGGCTGGTTCGCAAAGGAATTGAGCCGAAATCGTGCGATGCTCGGGCGCGATCTTGAAGCGATCGACGTCGTCCGGCCCGATGTGATTTTGGCTCGTCAGGATGCCTACTGCTTCTCCATGGTCGAGGCCGCGAAAAGGCGAGGCATCCCGCTTGTGACGTACGCCGATGCCCCGGTCGCCTATGAGACTCGGCTCTCCACCCAGCACGGAGGCCGCTGGCATCCACCGGGCCTGGTCGAGGCCATCGAATCGCGCACCCTTCGCCGCAGCCGCGCGATTGTGACCGTGAGCGAGCCCGCCGCCCGATGCCTTTCGCGCTATCACGTCACGACGCCCATCCACGTTGTATCAAATGGTGTAGACCCGTTGAAATTCGAGGAACTGTCACCCGATCGGCGCCTTCAGGAACGTCTCGGTCTGGACTTGACCGCTCCGCGCATTGCCGGGTTCGTCGGTTCATTCAAGGCGTTTCATGGAATCGATCGGCTTCGCGACTTGATCCTCGCCACATCGTCCCGAACCGACACCCAGTGGCTCCTGATTGGCGACGGACCCGAGTGTCCCGCGCTCCAGGATGCCCTTAGAGGCCGAGCGAACGCCGTTTTCCTTGGACATCGACCGGCGGCCGAGCTAGGCCGACTGCTCGGACTCATGGATGTGGCCGTGGCCCCACACCCGAAGCACGAAGGCGATTTTTACTTCTGTCCCCTCAAAATCCTTGAAGCGGCGGCGGCGGGCTGCGCTGTGCTGGCGAGCGACCAGGGAGATATCCCTCGGTTGCTTGAGGACGGCCGCGCCGGGGTTGTCCTCTCCGACTATGGCATTGATACGTGGGCACAAGCCTTGAACGACCTTCTCGACGATCCGACGCGCTGCTCGCACTTAGGTCACCACGCGCGCCGTTGGGTCATGTCGCATTTCACCTGGCACCATACCGCCATGCGGGTCGCGGAGATCCTCATCACGGCGGAACCAACAAGGGTGCGAGTGCCGTTAGCCGGTGCGCTGATCGGTTCCTGACGCCTTTTCCGGTCCCGCTTTATCTCGGATGAAATCGTCGCCGCTGTCTGAGGGAGTCCATTGCCACTGCTGGAACGACCCGACGTGTGGCCGGGGATGAGATGGCCACCCGTCAAATTTCGGCTCGACGGCGGGTTAACGGATTTGTTATACTCGGCGCGGAGCGGAATGAAACTTTCGCTCCCTTAATGATGGATAGAACTAAGCCCATGCTGGCAAGGATGTTGATTCCACTCGATCCGCACCGCAAGGATGTACACCATGGCCTGGCTTCGTGTTCAACTGACCGTGGATCAGCAGAGAATTGTTGATGAGGAACGGTCCTCACACCCC
>JAYVYS010000216.1:0-3014 GCA_043784005.1 Isosphaeraceae bacterium | reverse complement strand
GCTCCTTCGCTTCGAGGACCTCACCGCTCAGCGACTCATCGACCGCTACAACGTCGCGCTCGCTCAGGCGATCTTGCTTCGCTCCGTCCTGGTTCGCGTCGAGGTTAGAAACGAGAAGCCCGCGCGCTTCAGGCAGCTTTTTCGACAGCTCAAGTTTCACCGCTTGCTTTACCGGGTCGAAGGCGACATGAATGAGGGATATGTCTTTCACATCGACGGGCCTCTCAGCCTCTTTTCCGCGACCAACCGCTACGGTCTTCAGATGGCCTTTTTCCTTCCCACCATTTTGCTCTGCCGTGATTTTCGCCTCGACGCCGAACTGCGCTGGGGACCTCAAAAAGAGCCTCGAAGCTTTCATCTGGAAGCAAGAGATGGCCTGGTCTCCCACGCGGCCGACGCGGGTACTTATGTTCCTCCGGAAATCTCTTCATTCGTGGAACGGTTTCGCCAGGTCGCCCCGGCTTGGGACGTCTCTGAGGCGACCGAGATCATCGAACTCGGACGCGAAGGAGTCTGGGTTCCCGACTACCGGTTCACGCATCGGGCGTCAGGTGTTGAGGTCTTCCTTGAGGTACTGGGATTCTGGAGACGATCAAGCCTGGAGCGGACCTTGAAAGTCTTGCCCCGTCACGGGCCGCCAAGGTACGTTCTGGCGATCTCAGACCGGCTCAAGGTGGACGAGGAAGCGCTCGACGCCCTTCCCGGGCAGGTGCTTCGCTTCAAAGAAATCCCCAACGCCCCCGAACTTGCCGCTCTTCTGGAGCGGTTTCTGACTGATCCCGCTTGAGGAACGATCACATGTCCCGAGAAACGACGCTGAGACGCATCCTCGATTGCGGCATCGTGGCCGTCGTCCGTGCCGACTCGGGAGCCCTGCTCGCACAGGTGGTCAAGGCGCTCGCGCAAGGGGGTGTCATCGCGGCGGAGATCACGTTCACCGTGCCCGACGCCGTGGAGGTGATCCGGCAGGTTCGCAACGAGGTCGGAGATGCCGTGTGCCTGGGAGCGGGAACCGTGCTCGATCCCGAGACCGCCCGCGCGGCGATCCTCGCGGGGGCGCAATATGTCGTCTCCCCCACGGTGAATCTTGAGGTGATCCGCCTCTGTCGACGTTACGACATCCCCGTGATGCCGGGAGCATTTACCCCGACAGAGGTCGTCGCCGCCTGGGAGGCCGGTGCCGATATCGTGAAGATCTTCCCGGCCGATGTCGGCGGCCCAAACTACCTGAAAGCCCTGCGAGGCCCACTTCCTCAAATCCGAATGATGCCCACGGGTGGCGTCGACCTCAACACCGCCGAGGCCTTTCTGAAAGCCGGCGCGTGCTGTCTGGGAGCGGGGAGTTCGCTCGTCGAACCCAAGGCAGTCGCCTTGGGAGATTTCGCGAGATTGACGGAACTCGCCACTCAGTTTTCCGGTATCGTCCGCAAGTTCCGATCTTCAACAAGCAACGTGTGAATCTCACTTCATCCATCAACACTCACACCAAAGGTCCTCCGCGCATGCGCCGACTGTTTTTTTTAGCCTTGAATTTGAGCGTGGTACTATGCTCGCCGTTTGCCCATGCGGCGGATGACAAACTGCCCCCCGTCTCTGAGCGCGCCCTCAAGGTCCACGCGGCGGGAATGTTGTTTGACGGCCATAATGACCTCCCCTGGAGGCTCCGCGAGGACGGCGATGTCACGTTTGAGACACTCGACCTCTCCAAACGGCTGACGACCGGTCAGACCGATATCCCCCGAATGCGAGAAGGGGGACTCAAGGCGCAGTTCTGGTCGGTCTACATCCCGAGCGAACAGCCCAACCCCGCGCGAACGGTCACCGATCAAATCGACATCGTCCACCGTATGGTCGATCGCTACCCCGACGACCTCGAAATGGCGTACAACGCGCAGGATGTTGAGCGGATCGTGAAGGCGGGTAAAATCGCCTCGTTGATCGGGATCGAAGGAGGCATCGCGATCGAGAACGACCTGGCCCAGCTTCGAGCCTTCTTCCAGCTTGGCGCGCGCTACATGACCTTGACCCACAACAGCACGCTCGATTGGGCCGACGCCGCGACCGACACGCCCGAACACGGCGGACTGACACCGTTTGGCGAGCGGGTCGTCCGCGAGATGAATCGACTGGGAATGCTCGTGGACATCTCGCACGTGAGCCCCGGCACGATGGATGACGTCCTCCGGATCAGCGAAGCTCCGATCATCGCCAGCCACTCCAGCGCCTACGCCCTGGCACCACACCCTCGTAACGTTCCCGATGACATCCTGAAACGGCTGCCGAAGAACGGTGGGGTCGTGATGGTCAACTTCTTTTCAGGGTTCATTGTGCCCGAGTTCGCCCGGCAAATGAACGCGGCGCGGAAGGAACTCAAGGCGAAGTACCCCGATCCAAAGGAGGTTTCGGACGCATTCGAGGCCTGGTTCAAAGCCAACAAGCTTCCGAGAGGAACCGTCGCCACGGTGGCCGACCATATTGACCATATCGTCAAAACCGCCGGGATCGACCACGTCGGGATCGGGTCCGATTTCGACGGAATCACCGCCTGGCCACTCGGGCTCGAAGACGTCGCGAGCTACCCCCGTTTGACCGAAGAGTTGCTCAAGCGTGGATATTCCGAAGGCGACGTTCACAAGATTCTCGGCGGGAATGTTCTCCGCGCGTTCCGCAAGGCTGGGAAGGTTGCCGAGAAATTGCGGAAGACGATGAAGCCGGAAGTTGATCAACCTCTCGTGAGGAAGGCCAAGAAGAGTTAGGGAGAGTAAAGGACTTCACCGCTTGCCATTCTCAAGCGGTTAGCGAGCATTATTGAAAGGATCTCATCAAACATAAGGAGCGGCCCGTGCTTGATGTCAAAGAGGCAGTCCAGTCGGCTGTCACAACAGGGCCAGCGCACACTTTTTTGTTGATTGATCAGGGCTTACGGAAAGACGTCCAATACGTGAAAAAGGTCTCTTTTCTCGCCGTCACCCTGGAGCGAGGGGCGGCGAGACGGTCAACCTCTGTGTTTCCTC
>JAYVYS010000215.1:0-3412 GCA_043784005.1 Isosphaeraceae bacterium | reverse complement strand
TTCATTGTCTTGATCTTGTTGTTCGTCCCCTCCACGGGACCGGTGCTGATCGGGTCGTCGTCGTCGGCCAGCAAGCCCGGACGGCGGCTCTCCAGCGTCTCGGCCATCTGCTGAAGCATTCGCACGCCCGAGGCCCGCGTTTATGCCAGGAGGCTTGGGGGCCTGCCGACCGTGTCTTCCCGCGTCATTTCACCGTAGGGTGACGTTCTTCGTTGGCAGAGGCCACCGCGCCTACCGTGTTGACATGCAAAAGCATCAGGGCACTTCGCTTCACCCTTTTTTCGCGGTGGATCGGCTCGGCCAGGCCGACAATCGCCTCGGCGTGCAACTCGTAGTCGCGGTCGCGGATCAGGACGTAAGGCGTATCCCGATCCGGATTGCGGAGCCACGCCAGCAGGCTCGCGCGCTGGTTCTCGATCCGCTTCCGCCAGTCGAACTCCACGCGATTGCGGCGCAGGTTTTCCGCCGCGGTAAAGGCGTCGCTGTAAGCGGGCTGGCTGCCGGGGATCGCCACGAGCGCGCGGCCTGGCAAATAAAACCAGAGGCCCTCATCAAGTTCGTGAAAGAACCTGACGGTGCGAACATCCTCGGGAAGCCGCTGGTCAAGCTCCTCCGCCAAAGCGCGATGACTTCGTAAGTGATTCTCGACCGGCGCGAGGGCTCCATAGGCGATCAAGACGCCGCATACCACGGCCATGACCAGAGGCGCAAGTGCGCCGGCGTCCGCTCCGCGACGCCAGGCCCAATAGCTCAGCAGCCCGCCCAGGGCCAGCACGAGAGCGAACACCAAAGCCCAAACCGCGAGATCCGCTCGGCCCGCCACAAAGACGGCGACAGGAATGACCGACGCCGCAAGGATCGGAACGGCCCAGTGAAGCCTCAAAAGCCAGAGCGACTCCCCGGCCCCCTCACGCGCTGCGCGGGTCGCTCGCACCCATTCGAGGCCGACCAGAATCGCCACGCCAGGCAGACACGGCAAGTAATAGTTGGGCTTGGCGACCGTCCATGCACAGAACATCACGAGGTTTCCCACCGACCACCACCAGGGAAACCACACCTTCGGGCGATACGAAGCGTCCACACCGGCGCGACGAAACGGCAGTGCCAACGCCATCGCGGCGACGACCACCCAGGGCAAGGTCATCGTCGGCCAGTCGACCACCAAAGGCGCGCGCCAGCGCGAATGAACAAGACCCGCCGTCCCCGCCTTCTGACCGAGTTCAAGCATCCAGATCCGCACCGCGTTCGGGTCGGAGAGCATCACGGGCACCGGCCAGCTTAACGCGAGCGTCAGGAATAACGCGATTCCCCAACCGTCGGCCAGTGAAGCGAGTCCACGTCGCAAGTTCCGGGTGCACGCGAGATAAGGCACAAGCGTGATCGCCACGAGCCCGACCACAATCGGCCCTTTGCATAAGAAGCCCATCCCCAGCGCTAGATAGAGGAGAAGGTTCCAGCGCCGGTGTCCAAACTCGGGCGATTCGGCCTCATTGGCATGAAGCCTGCGCCACGCCGCGTAGAGGGCGAGTGTGGTGAAGAACGTGAGGGGACCATCGTTGCCCGCCTGACGCGACTCGGCCACGAAGAAGCCGGTCGATAGCAACGTGAGACCCGATGCCAATCCCACCGATCGGCCGCCGATTCGCCTTCCTAGCGCATAGACCAAGGCCACCGTACCAAGCGCGGAGAATGCTCCGGGAAGCCGCACAAGCCACTCATCTCGGCGGCCGGTCAACGTGATGAGCGTGGCCATCGTCCAACGCGGCAACGGAGGCTTTTCCAGGCGCGGACGCCCCTGAATCGTCGCGATCAGCCAGCGATCATGGTCGACGGTATCGATCGCCTCGGCCGCGGCGCGCTGCTCGCGCTTGCCCCAGAGGTCCACCGAGCCAAGGAAACCAAGGAAGACCAAGACCGCCAAAACCGCGAGTGCGGCCTCTGGCCCATGCCGTCGAAAGCGTTCCAAAAATGTGGCCATCCTCGTCGACGGCATGGTCTTATCTCCTTATCAATCGCGAATGACCGTTTCACCTTAAGATCGATTCTCGAATAATCCGCCCATCGGAATCCGAGGGTCGGAAGATGAGAGAAAGTTGGGATTTCCGTGCGGATTTAAGATCTTCACGACAAAAAGTCACCTAGGAACAATCGTTGATTCACGATAAAAGACGCTGGGGATTTGTTGGGCCTTGGGCAACGGAGGCACAAGGTGATCGCAAGACAATGGGGTCGACGCGGCCCCTGGAGTATGCTGGGCGCGGCCTTGGCGGTCATCGCCATTGAGGCCGCGTTCGCTCGCCATGATCTCGACCTCAGCCGCCCCGAGAATCAAGGCTGGCGCTGGGGCCGTTCCGCGGCGAGACGAAGCGCCCCGAAAGCCGACATCCTTTGCCTGGGCACCAGCATGGTGCAGACCGGTGTCCTCCCTCGCGTGATCGCCAAGCGAACGAACAGGCCGGCCTTCGGAATGGCGGTCTATTCGTCGGAAATGCCTTATAGCTATTATCTCTTCAAGCAAGTACTCGCTTCCGGGGGGAAACCCTCGGCGCTAATCATCGATTTCCCCTTCAATTTCGTTGGCTCCAGCCTTGATAACCAGGCCTCCGCCTGGCCCGATGCGCTCAATGTGCGCGATATCCTCGACATGGCTTGGGCACGCGGTGATGCCCGGTTCTTCGCCGCCGTCATCTCTGAAAAACTTCTCCCCTCAATGGCCTATCGTCTGCAAGTCCGTAAGGCGATTCTGGCGGCGCTTCGAGGTGAAAGCGCTTCACTCGCCCAGGAGAACCTCTCCTACGCGCGAAATCATAATCAAAACCTCGGGGCGTTCCTGGCGGGTAAGAAGCCCGGCTACTCCGGTGAAATTTCCGAGGGTTACCGCAACGGGTTCCTGAGCAGGGACTGGCAGCCCGACCCCGTGAAAGTCCGCTATTTTCGCCGTCTGATCGAACTCGCGGCCGCCAATGGCACCCGTGTTTACTGGGTGATCTCCCCGTTGGTTCCCTCGCTTCAAACGGCTCGCGACGCCAAGCGGCTCGACGCTCCCTACGACAAATTCGCGTGGGCGATGACCTCGAAATTCCCCAATCTCACCGTGCTCGACGCGCGACATTCCGGCTACGCGCATTCGGTCTTCATGGACGCGATCCACCTCGACATCGACGGAGCGAGCGCCTTCAGTCGCTCCATCGCCGAGGCCATTAACCTGGATGCGCCGACGCAATGGGTTCACTTGGCCAAATACCGTGACACGCCAATCGATGCGCCGTTTGAACTCGCCATCGATTCCGTTCTCGCCGTCCGTTCCGGAGCGGCCTTCAGGCGCTAAGGAACAGGTCGGAAATCACGTCCCGATCTCGCGGAAGCTCATGATGGGTGGCTGGGGTTGAGCCTGGGCGAACCCCCAGAGTTC
>JAYVYS010000214.1:0-8705 GCA_043784005.1 Isosphaeraceae bacterium | reverse complement strand
ATTCTCTCGGCGGTCTGCGGATTCTACTTACTCGGGTTCTTTCGGACGGACCATGATTATGAAGAAGTGAAAGTCGGTGCCGGTCGAATTCTCCTTGGGTCAAGTTTTCTGGGCGCAGCGCTCTTTCTCGCTCCCGCACTGTTCGGGCGTCCTCCTCAGAGTCCGATCTGGGACCGTCTTGTTGTCGGTTTGCTTCCTCCGGATGTGTCCGAGCTGTCGCATTCGTCCGCAGGTGGCCCAGAGGGAGCCGGGCCAAGCACACCGATGTTGGCTGACAAGCATGCCACCGACAGCGACCCCAAGGTAGCGGAGCGCCAAGAGAAGCGGTTTCATGGCGTTTGGTGGGGGTTTAGCTATGAACAGGCGCTCGAACGAGCAAAGGCCGAGAAGAAGCCGATCTTGATTGACTTCACCGGTGTGAATTGCTCGAACTGCCGAGTGATGGAGGCCACCGTCTTGCCGCGTCCGGACGTGGTCTCCGCTCTCAATCAGTTCATCACGATCCAGCTTTACACGGCACCAATCGTTCCCATCTCTTCGATCACCGCCGAGCAACGAGAAGTGTTGGCGAATCAGAACGGCGAACGGCAGATCGATCTGACAAGCGATAATACGAACCCTTTTTACGTCGTTCTCTCGCCCGAGGGAAAAGTTCTTGGTGCCATCGGCGGATTACGAGCCCCTAGTGTTTTTATCACTTTTTTGAACGAGGCGGCGGGAAAGCTCAAGGGTGCCAGTGTCGCTCAAATCCATTGATGTCGGGTTCGATCATTCAGATCAACCGGCGTCAACTCCGTCGTTTCGGTGTCATAGAGAGCACACCCGCCTTCGCACACGGCGTTGATCCCAACCAGATACCGATTGCCCGGGGCGAGCTTAATTGATGACTCACCGTGCCAAGAGGTCAGGCCTTCGGGCGTTCCGAGAAACCAGCGATGGAAGTGCCCGACGAATAGCACGCGCTGGGGGACGGCGGCGAAACTCCGTCCCAGACGTTCCGGAGTTTGAGGGAGGCCTTCAGACCACCAGAGATCTTCCAGGCATTCCGGATCGAGCCAGGGCTCGACGTGGGTGAAGTGGCACTCCTCGACCGCCAATCTCGGCCGTAGACGTTGCATATAACAGAGAAGGGCCATACTGTGGCGTGCCCGCAACTCGTCAGATGGGTCGTTTTGACAGAGCCCGAAGTCGTGATTTCCCCAGACTCCTTCCACTCCGGCGTCTGCGAGCATCGCGACAGTTCGCTCAAGATCCTCGCACATCCGGCAAACATCGCCGATAAAGATGAGCTTGTCCGACTTGAAGGTTTTAAGAACCTCAAGCACCCGCTTCAGGTTGAGAAGGCTTTCATGGACGTCGGTCAAGATTCCGAGCTTCATCGAACCCCTCGCTCGGCATGGATCAGGTCGGCTCATAAAGAGGTGGCAAACCCAATTCCCGGCGTCGCGCCTCGACGTGTTCCGGCGCATTCACGGGATTCTTGGGTCGAACGCCATGAAGGACGGCCAGGACGTCTTCGGCGACCCCTCGCGCCATATTCGAGAGTCCCTCCACGGTCTGCGCGGCGGAGTGGGGGGTGAGCATGACGTCGTCGCGGCCGATCAGGGGGTGGCCGGGAGCCGGCGGCTCTTCCTCAAAGACATCCGAACCGAATGCCAGGAGGCGGCCAGCCGTCAGGGCTTCGGCGACATCAGTCTCGACCACCACAGGCCCTCGACAGGCGTTGATCAAAATGGCATCCGGACGCATTAATGCCAGTGACTCGCGGTCGATCAACCGCTTGGTGCTTTGGTCGAGCGGAACGTGAAGCGTGACATATTCCGACGTTCGAAGCACCTCTTCAAGGCTCGTTCTCCGAGCGCCTGCAAGTTTTTCCACTTCGGCCGGCGCCGCGACGATATCGTGGTAGAGGACCGTCATATCGAATGCCGTCTTCGCCATCACGCCGACCCGGCGACCGATCCGCCCGAAACCGATGATTCCAAGCGATCGCCCGTAGAGGTCGCGCCCTGTCCATCGTGTCCGGTCATCATGGCGATAGGCTGCGACCGCCGCTGTCATCCTCGGAAAATTCTTGGAGAGTCCGATCATCATCGCGAACACGTGCTCGGCCACGCTTTGCGTATTGGCACCGGGAGTGTAGACAACCTGGATTCCTCGCGCGGTCGCGGCCTCGACATCGATAGCGTCATAACCGACGCCGTGACGCCCGACGACCTTCAACGCGCTACCCGAATCGAGCAACGGTGCGTCGACGACTCCTCCCGTCCGGATGATCAAGGCATCCGCCCCCACCACCTCTCGACGGAGCGTAATGGCATCCGTTCCGGAAGCCATGCGGACTTCTCCAGCGGCATGAAGCAAGCTCATTCCCGCCTCATGCATCTTGGTCAACGAGAGAATCACCGGACGTTTGGACGAGGGCATGATTCGATCGTTCCTCAACAGGATTTCGACAGGAAAAGAAGGCGGGTGACGTCGTTGGCTTCGGGAATGTGAAGGTGAGCGATTCTCAAAGCGCCGCGAACCCTCTCACTTCGGCAGTTTCGCTGGATTTTGGGTGACTCGCCGACGAGGTTCTCACGCGCACGACCGTGTGCGTAGCCCCGGGCTTCCCATCCCTCTACACTAGCATGAGCGGCAAGCCGCGCGATAGGTTCAGGAAACGCCCAAGATGCCGACCGCCTCCGCCACGACCCATGAGACGCCAGCGTTCAATGCTGCCGCGAACCGAGAGCGATCGCGAGGAGTGAGAAGTGCGCTCTTGGTCATCGTCGTGATTTCCGGGATTGTGCGTGGCATGTTTCTCATTCCCGTACTGCAAACCGGTAAACTCGACGATCCTGACAACTATCTCCCTTTGGCCCGTTCTCTGGCAGAGGGTCAAGGATTTGCGCTGGGCGGCCATCCAACAGCCTATCGACCGCCTCTTTATCCCATGATTCTTGCGCCATTCTCGGCGATGCTCGGTGAGCGAGTGCTGTGGGGAGTTGCGGCCCTGCATCTCGTTTTAGGAGGGATGACTGTCTTATTGACGGCGCTTACCGCGAGGCGATGGGGAATATCTACAGGACGCATGCTGGTCGCCGCTACGATTGTCGCACTCGATCCCGTGTTGGTGGCGCAGAGCAAGTCTGTGATGACGGAGACACTCGCCGCGGTGCTCTCTGCCGCATCCTTGGCCGCGGTGACAGCGCCGAGAGCTTGGTCGGTGGTGCTTGGAGGCGGGATGTTCGGGCTCGCGGCGCTTTGTCGACCGAGTACGTTACCTATCGCATTTGTGGCGTCGGCGTTTGCGATCTCTGATCGGAGTTCGTCTTTTCGACAGGGGGTGGTACGTGGAGCTGGGCTCCTGCTCGTGACGTGTTTGATCCTCACACCGTGGGCGATACGAAACATTCGCGCGGTCGGTGCGCCGATCTTTACCACAACGCACGGCGGTTATACGTTGGCCCTGGCCAACAACCCTGTTTATTACGACGAGGTTGTGAACGGACCACCGGGCTCGATCTGGACCGGCCACAATCAATGGGTATGGTGGGATTCGGTAAATCGCGAAACCCGAGGGATGTCGGAGCCTGCCGCCGATCGATTCCTCCGCGATGGCGCGTTGCGGGTCGTTCGTGATCGGCCTAAAGATTTTATGCGAGCGTCAATGGCTCGGCTGGGCCGCTTCTGGGGAATCTCACCGTCCGGAGCGGTCTATCCAGTCTGGCTTCGCATCGCAACGGCTTGCTGGACTTTACCGCTCTGGCTCGCTCTCATCCGAGGGCTTTGTCGTCGGGAAATCTGGAACTGGCCGCTCGCGGCGGCGCCCTCGACACTGATCGCGCTCTCATTGGTGCATAGCGTTTACTGGACGGACATGAGAATGCGAGCGGCGGCAGTTCCCGCCATCGCACTCATTTCGGCGTGTGCGGGCAGCGCGACAATTCGGCAAAAAGTGAGCGGAATCGAAACAAATACCGTCGTCAAGACGTTGCCGGGCGACGTCTAAAATAAATTCAAAATCCTCGCGATTTATTCTTTTCAAATCCCGAGGAAACGTTAGGCCAAAGGCAGCCGCTCTCGGCGGGTTCCTTTATGTTAGCCCTTTCGGACGCTAGCCTCGCCAGGACGCACATTACGCATGAGGAAAGACAGTGGCTAAGAAGCTCTACGTCGGCAATCTGACCTACGACACGACGGAAGACAACCTGGTGGAATTGTTCAGTGAGTATGGCGAGGTTCTTTCGGCACAGATCATCATCGATCGTGATACAAGCCGTTCGAAGGGGTTCGGTTTCGTTGAGATGTCTGATGGTGCCGACGAGGCGGCCAATTCTCTGAACGGGCAGGATTTTCGCGGTCGAAATTTGACTGTAAACGAGGCGCGTCCCCGCGAAGAGCGCGGCGGTGGCGGCGGCTACGGTGGTGCTGGCGGCGGCCGTGGCGGCTACGGCTACGGCGGCGGTGGTAGTGGCGGTAACGGCGGTGGTGGCGGCGCTGGCCGTTATTGAGCCATCGGCGACGACAGGATGGAGACGCGTGTGTTTGTGATTTCCGAAAGAATCACAAACCTCTTTAATGATGGGGCATGGTGGTACAAGAGACCGCCCTGCCCTTTTGCTTGCGTCACAAGGACGCTGTCGCCTTTAAATCCACCTGGAATCTCGTCTCAACCCACTGTCGAAGTTTCGACCGAGCGCTGGTCGGCCGTTTGTTGTTGACCCGCGAGATCGGCACCGTCCCGGGTCTTCGGCGAATCGGCACGACTGAACACGAGCCAGCGGGCCATCGTGAAACTGATGCCCGTCGCAGTGACGATTCCCACTACCGCCGCTGCTAACCGATGTCGGTTGAAGAAATCGACGTGAGCCGGGAGATAAAGACGAAGCGAGAGGCTGAGCGCGATCCCCAAGGCGTTGCTCAGGGCGTACGTCAGATACTGGCGGGGTATCGATCCGGCACGCGCGTCATTGAAGGTCAAACGCCGGTTCAACGAAAAGTTCCAGGTCAACGCGAGGGCGATGGCCACGATACCCGCCGCCGCGAGATCGAGCGGGCCGCCGGTGAGGGGCGTCGTACCCGTCGCGAGAAAAGTACGTGAGAAGACCGGCTGGAGGAGCGCGTAGCTGCTCAGATCGACAACCATTCCTGAAGCACCCACAGCACAGAACTGCGCGAGCCGAGAAAGAATGCCGAACCGGTCATCGGAAAGCCGCTTCAGGTGTCTGAGGTCATCCAGCGAGGGAGTGACCGGAATTCCGAGGCCTTCGACATACACCGGCACATCGATCCTCCGACAGCGTGTTCGAAGCAGCAGGTCGACCGTGAAGCGATCGCCGACCGGGTGAAACGAGCCGATGACTTGCCGTGCCAAGGTCGGAGTCAAGCCGACTAATCCGGAGAAGGGGTCGGAAACTCCGAGGATCGGTCGTGAAATTAGCCCGATTCCGGCACTCATCCAGTATCGCCACGCCGCCGAGTGGACGCGCGACGCTGCCGGTTCAGGAATTCCCGCGAGATCGGATTTTCGCACTCGTTTCGCGACGGCGAGATCCGCTCGCCCCTCGACCAACGGTTGGACGACCTTGGCGAGCTCCTCTGGAAGATAATTCCTGGTCACGTCGAGCACGACAAGGATCTCACCTTCCGCCTCAGCCCGAATCATGCCTCTTAGCACGGCCGAGGAGAGCCCGCTCCAGACCGCCAGCATCCAGTTCCATGAGCCGTCCGCCGGGTCCGGGGGTGGCGGTCCATCGCCCTCCAGCACCGCGAAGACTTCGACCGTGTGCCCAGCGGCTTCCAGTCCCCTGCGACAGCGCTGGACCCATTCCGTGGGAAGGCTCGGGTTATCGACCGGCAAGATTAAACAGACTCGTGCCATGGCGGCAGACTCTCCGGGGCTCGGGGCTTCGGTGGGCCGGCGAGTGCGCAAGACGGGGAGGATGTCTCTGGGACCAAGACTGTCGCGGGATGGGTCGCTTCCAAGCGACGCGACTACGGATCAATCGTAGACCCCATTCACCGGATTGACAATGTCATGTCCGATCCACGTTCCCCGGAGGATGAATCTACCACGCGATCCGCGGGTCGTGGACCTCGACTTTCACCCTCCCGCGAAGCGATCCGACACCTCAAGTGCCTGATCGATCCACCCGCCACCTAGTACCAGGTCGTCGTCGTAAAGTGCGACGACTTGCCCCGGTGTCACCGCCGATACGGGAACATCGAAAAGGACCCGTGCTCGACCGTCGGGAAGTGCCTCCACGACCGCCGGGACGGCTTGGTGTTGCGCCCGGATTTGGGCGAGACATCGCAACGGTGCAACGGGTTCGGGCCCCTGCCAGTTGAATCGGGAGGCCACCAGTCCCGCTTTATCGAGTGACTCCCGCGTACCAATGGTCACCGTCTTGGAAGTCGGCTCGATTTGAACGACGAATCGAGGCGAGCCGACAGCGATTCCCAGCCCTCTTCGCTGTCCGATGGTGAAGGCCTCAATACCGTCATGTTGCCGAAGGACGACTCCCTTCTCATCAATCATCGGGCCTGACGTATTGAGATCGGGGCGGCGGTCGCGGACAAAGCTCAGATAATCATCCGAGGGGACGAAGCAGATCTCCTGGCTATCGGGCTTGTCGTGGACGGGGAGCCCCATCGCTTTCGCCATCGTACGGATTTCCGCTTTGGGAAACGGACCGACGGGAAAGAGAACATGTGGCAAGAGTTCGCGACGGAGCCCGAAGAGAACGTAGGACTGATCTTTCGACCTGTCCAGGGCGCGGGCGACTCGGGGCGTGCCATCAGGGGCGGAGGCGATTCGCGCGTAATGTCCGGTCGCGACGAAATCCGCTCCGACCTGCTTGCCGTATGACCAAAGCTTGCCGAACTTGAGCCAGATGTTGCACATCACGCAAGGGTTCGGGGTCCTGCCCGCGGCGTACTCGTCGGCGAATTGATCCATGATCCGCGCGAATTCACGCTCGAAATCGAGCGAGTAAAAGGGGATATCGAGGCGGTCGGCGACGTTCCTCGCATCGACCGCGTCGGTCGCGCTGCAACAGGTCTTGCTACGGCGTTCCTCATCCTCCGCGTGGGCCCCGGTGCGCATGAACAGGCCGATGACGTCGTACCCCTGTTCCTTGAGGAGGTAGGCCGCCACCGAACTATCCACTCCGCCGCTCATCGCCAGTACGACACGTCTTGCCATTCGTCCCGACCGAATTCAAAAGATCACTTCAGAACTAATGCCCACGATCTCAATGCGGGCCAACAGAAATCGTAATCGCCGATGGCTCGTGGAAGCAAGGGAAACGGCCGAGGATCCTGATTTCGCCCGGGGTGCGAGGGTCGAGAAATGAACAAACCCTGCCGGACGAGGCCGACAGGGTATCCATGCTTCACCATCAAAGGTCCCGGCGAAAGGACGCCGAAACGCATTCTGGATCAGACGATCAAGGAGCCTTGGTCGGTGCCGGCGCCGGTGCCGGGGTCTTGGCGTCGGCCGGAGCGACGACGGCCGGAGCGACGACGGCCGGAACAACGGTGGCCGCGGGGGTGTCGACCTTCGGGGCTTCTTCGCCGCAGCCGACCATGAGGGCCGGTGAGGAGAGGGTCAGACCAAGAACCAAGCTCGTCCAAAACTTTTTCGTCATGTTGAGTCCTCTAAAGAGTGAATGCGAATCCTGAGGCAGAGGGATAGACCAAGTGCCCGGAATTCCCTCTTGCCAAATTCCGCGTCGCCGCGGCCCTGACGGAGACGAATCTTATCGGGGTCTGACGTGGTTTGCAACACGGCAAGTCGTTCCGATCGATCCGACTCGATGAATTCGCGCGCCGTCTTCAAAAATTGAGGTCGTCTCGAAAAAGGGAATCCGTCGTCAAGTCACGACGCATCGGGCTTCGAACGCGACTCCTTCTCATCGATTCCGCTCATCCCGAAACGACGCCCAAGTTCGGCTTCCACCGCCTCCCAACCCGTGTCTCGGAACCGGAGCATGACGACCGCGTGAAACACAAGATCCGCGACTTCTTTCACCAGATGCTCACCGCCCGCCCCTCCCGGCTCACCCGCCGCTTCAACAACCTCCGCGGCCTCTTCCATGACCTTCGCGCCGATCTTCTCAACACCTCCGTTTAGCAATGAGGCGACATATGACCGCTCAAGGCCCGGATCTTCCTTCCGTCGCAGGATCACCTCCGACAAAGCGCGCATCACAGACGATTCACCCATGGCTCGAAGAGACTCCGTGACCGACACACCTCGGCTCGAAACGTGGAAACCCAGAGTAGCCCCGTGACAAGGGAATGCCAACCTCAAGAGTTTCGACAGCGCCGATCGGCGAAGGACTTTTGACCCCGTCATGCTCGGGATCGGGCGTACGAAGAGCGACGCGGTCGGGAGACCCTCGCCGATCGAGTCGCGTCGATGGTCGGTCCAGAACTTCACAACCGCCGGCTGTGGGAACGAGCGTGAAATGTGCCTCGCGCCCCGAATCGGCTTCGTTCGGTGAACGCGCCGCGTTTGCAAATCTCGCGGAAAACAAGAGCAAAATCAGCAAACATCCCATCACCATGGGCTTCACCTTACCCAAGATTCCCGCGTCGAGGTCCACCGCGCTCGCGTCGAGATCGGCTTCGTTCGGTGACTCGGTCTCGGTGCCAAGCTCGCTTGACTCCCGCGCTTCGGGTTCGTTCGCCGCTTCCGCCTCGAAGGTCGTCTC